>NZ_JBQKEH010000004.1:0-150743 GCF_052121415.1 Collinsella sp. LCP19S3_D5 | reverse complement strand
TCAACTGGGAAAATGGCGCCCCCGGGTCCCGGATAGGACCTCGGGGGCGTTCGGTTAACTGCGGGAGCGTGCCGTCAGCTCAATGTGTTCGGTTGAGATCGGAAATCAACCATTGCATCGCTCCGTCGTTTGCCTAACCGTGCCGAAACCAATCGATGACCTGCGTAATCTGACCAGACGAACTGTTCAAATGAGGTAGTTACGGACGGTCGGGAATCAAGTTTAATAATTCAAAATGTCGCGTTGTACCGCTGGTATGCATTTTGCGACCGCAGCCATGCTGCGAACGACTTGCGGTTATCTGGCAGAAAGTCGGTATGTACCCGCCCTTGTCCTCAAATCCGTCAAGCTCTTGGACGGCATTTGGTTGGAATACGCAAGAAAGGCCGTGCGAGTATGGGCATATGTGGAGGTCATGAGGTTGTAGCTGCATATTCTTGCAGCCTGGGAGGTTGAAAGATACTATTACCAAGTCTTTTCCTGCTTCAGGCGCACCTTCACGACCTGAAGCCACATTTGTCCAGAGGAGGTGACAATATGAAGGCTTATGAACTGCTGTTCTTTGTTGACCCGTCGCTCGACCCCGAGACTCGTCTCGCTGTTATGAAGCGTATCGATACCACGATCGCTGAGGGCGCTGGCAAGGTCGACTCCGTTGACGAGTGGGGCAAGCGCAAGCTCGCCTACGAGATCAACGACCTCACCGATGGTGACTACACCCTCATCAACTTCCACGCAGATCCTACCCAGATCGCCGAGCTTGATCGCGTCCTGCGCATCACCGACGCTGTGGTCCGCCACATGATCGTCCGTCGCGACGACCAGGAGTAAGACTGTCGTTTTGGACTGGGCTTGTGCCCCAAGAGGAAGTAGTGAGTAATGAGCATCAATCGAGTGAACATCACCGGTAACCTCACCCGCGATCCCGAGCTGCGCGCCACTGCCGGCGGAACCCAGGTTCTGTCCTTTGGCGTCGCCGTGAACGATCGCCGCCGCAATGCGCAGACTGGCGAGTGGGAGGACTATCCCAACTTTGTCGACTGCACTATGTTCGGCACCCGCGCCGAGGCCGTGAGCCGTTTCCTGGCAAAGGGAAACAAGGTCGCGATCGAGGGCAAGCTGCGCTACAGCTCTTGGGAGCGCGACGGTCAGCGCAGGAGCAAGCTTGAGGTCATCGTCGATGAGATCGAGTTTATGAGCTCCCGTGGTGGCCAGGGTGGCTACGATCAGGGCGGTTACGCCCCCGCAGCTCCCGCGCCCGCAGCACGTCCTGCCGCACCGGTGGCTACGCCGCCCGCGGTCGACGTCTACGATGAGGACATCCCGTTTTAAGGGTTGTTCACCTATTTTTGAGTGAGAGGCGGCTTCGGTTCACCGAAGTTGCCAAATGAAAGGTATTTTGACATGGCTAATGATTTTTCTGCACGTCAGCCGCGTCGTAAGTACTGCCAGTTCTGCAAGGAGAACACTGAGTTCATCGACTATAAGGACACTCAGCTTCTCCGTAAGTACATGACCGACCGTGGCAAGATCAAGCCCCGTCGCGTCACTGGCGCTTGCACGCAGCATCAGCATGACATCGCCAACGCCATCAAGCGCGCCCGCGAGATGGCTCTCCTGCCGTACACCGTCCCCGTGGTTTCCTCCCGTGGCAACCGCGACCGCGGCTAAGAAGGGAGACGCATCATGAAGGTTATTCTTCTCGATGAGATCAAGGGCAAGGGCGGCGAGGGTGACGTCGTAGAGGTCGCTCAGGGTTACGCTGAGAACTTCCTGTTCCCCAAGAAGCTCGCTGTTGCCGCCACCAAGGGCAACCTCAAGCAGCTTGACGAGCGTCGCAACAACATCGCCAAGCGCGAGGCCGTCCGTCTGGCTACCGCCAACGAGACCAAGGCTGCCCTCGAGGGCAAGCAGGTCACCGTTGACGTCAAGGTCGGCGACGAGGGCATCCTCTTTGGCTCCGTCACCGCCGCTATGATCGCTGACGCCATTAAGGATCAGCTCGGTATGGACATCGACCGCAAGCGCGTCGAGCTCGGCAAGCCCATCAAGGTTGCCGGTGCCCACACCGTTGCCATCTCGCTGTACCGCGAGATCAAGGCCGAGGTTGTCGTTCTCGTCGGCGTTACCGCCGAGGAGCTCGCTGCCGAGGCTGAGGTCGAGGAGGCCGCTGAGGTCGCCGAGGCCGAGACCGCCGAGGTCGAGACCGAGGCTGCTGCCGAGTAGCATTTGCTGCAACGCAACAATCTTGTTCTAAGAAGGGCGCTCTGGGAGACCGGGGCGCCCTTCTATTTTTTGCGCTGAGTGGGTGTCACGTCATACAGTGAGATGCAGTCCCACATAAGCGTTGTGTTAGACCGCTTTGGATAAGTGTCCTATGCACAGTACACGCAGCAGGACCCCCAATTGCGACAATTCCATCATCAGGAAAGATGGAGGTTGCAATGGAAGACGTGCTCACCCAGCTGACGAGGCAGTTCCTCCCGCAGATGACGGCTGCCGAGAAGAGCAGGGCCCTGAGATCGCTCAAGGCGCTGATAGACGCGGAGCTTTTCGACCTCGCGGCAAGCGAGGGGGCGGAAGACGATCCCGACAGAGCCTGCCCCTGGTGCGGCTCCCCGCATTACGTGAAGAGGGGGCGAGACGGGCGCGGCCGTCAGCGGTTCCTCTGCCGAGGGTGCGCCAGGACCTTCACCGACGCCACCATGCGCATCTTCTCCACCACCAAGCTCGACAGGTCGGCCTGGATGAGGTTCGCGGAGTGCCACGTGGACATGCTCCCGCTGCGCGAGTCGGCGGAAAAGTGCGGCGTGTGCCTCAAGACGGCGTTCTTCATGCGCCACAGGCTGCTCGAGGCCATGGCCAAGCGCATGCCCGCCTTCCGCGTGGAGGCCGGCGGCGGGGCCGAGCTCGACGAGTGCTTCTTCAGGGAGAGCTTCAAGGGAAACCGCTCCAGGTCGGAGTCCGGCGTGCCCAGGAAGCCCCGCGCAAGGTCGCAGGGAACCGACGGGCACGAGAAGATATGCGTGCTCACCGGCATCAACGACGCCGGCGACATCTTCTACGAGATCGCGGGGAGGGGCGGCCTCGACGAGGCGGCAGCCAGGGAGCTGCTCGCCGACAAGCTCGCGGTCGGCGCGATAATCTCGACGGACCGTGCGCACGTATACCGCCGCGTCCTGCCCGCCCTCGGCGTCGGCGAGCACATCGCCAGCAAGAGGGAGGAGCACGCCATCAACAGGGTGAACAGCCTCCACTCCCAGATGAGGCACTTCATCGGCAGGTTCCGGGGCGTCTCCACGAGACGCCTCGAGAACTACCTCGCCTGGTTCAAGTGGACGTGGTGCTTCAAGGTCCGCAGGAGCGCGGACGAGCTCGCCGAGCTCATAGTGAGGCAGGCGGCCCGCGGCACGTACGAGAAGACCTGGCGCCAGTACAAGGTGACCCCCTATCCGTTCTACGAGTACTGGATCAAGCAGGCGAAATGGGACTCGCGTGCGCGGAGGGCCATATACGGCGTGGCGTGATGTCCAGGGCGGTCTGGCGCAGCGCATCTGCGGCAAGCGCTGAAGTCGTGACCCGATGCAAAAAGCAACAGCTAGCGATATTCTTCGGGAACGTCGAAACCGTACTCACGGCATAGGAGCATGACATCGTGGACGTCGTGCTCGTCATGCTGATAGCCCAAGTGAAACAACAGCTGGCTTTCGGGGTCGATGCACGACACCTCCACCTCGCCGATGCGCCCCCTCCCCGAAAAGACCTCCCCGGGAAAACGATCTCCCTGATACAGAATATCGCCATTCTCGGCGAAATCGAAGCAATGCAGGTCGACGATGCGCCCCGCCTCGTCTTGCCACACCGTGTGATCTTCGGTGGTGAAAGATGCAGCCACTTCGGAAAACCCCTCATCAGCAATTAGATCCACGAACCTTTGGTAATCCCCGCGCTGAACGAACAGGTCGATGTCGTTATGAGCCCTGGTCTCACGCCCGACAAGCGCATCGACGCCCCAGCCGCCATCAAGATATACGCCAATGCCCGCACCTGCGGAAAGGCCGATTATCCAACACGCATCATCCTTGGTGACCATAGGAGCTCCTTCGCTTTCGCCTGCTATTTAAGCAAGAAAGATTATAGGAAAAGTCCCAGTATCCAAAGTGGTCTAACACAACGCACATAAGGGACCGTTCATCCGTTTGGTTCGGTGATGATTGTTAAGGCGCGCCTCGATTTAAAGCTGTGGCTGATACTATGGATGCTCGCAAGCGATATGAATGAGGATGCTCATGGCATATGACGATAGGGAGATATGGCTGACGGTCGAGGACCGCGGCTCCAAGTTGGGTCTCCCCCAAAACCAAGATGCAGAGGCCAACGTACTGGCCGCCATGCTGCTATCGCCCGAGGTGGTCGAAGAAGCCCAGGTCGAGCTGCAGCCCGATGATTTCTACCGGCCCATTCATAAGACCATCTATACCGCGATGGTCGATATGTACAACAGTCGCATCCCCATCGACTCCATCTCGCTGATCGATTACCTGCGAAGCATCAACAAGCTCGATGCCGTGGGCGGCGAGGCGTACATTTTGGAGCTGATGGGTCAGACCCTGTCGCTCGTCAACTGGCAGCACCATGCCGCCATCGTTCGTCGCGACTCGATGCTGCGTGAGCTGATTGGCGCCACCAACGAGATTAACGCGCTGGCCTATAACGCCCCCACCGATACCAAAGAGGTCGTGGAGCTGGCCGAGAGCAAGCTGCTCAAGGTTACGGCGCGCGAGGTTAAGTCGAGCTACAAGACGCTGACCGAGTTTATGGTCGAGGCCTATAACGAGGCCGAGGAAGTGTGCCAGGCCGGTGGCCAGGCAGCGGGCGTTCCCACGGGCTTCCCGTCACTCGACCGCATGCTTATGGGCTTCCGCGAGGGCCAGCTCATCATTATCGGCGCCCGCCCCGCCGTGGGTAAGACCTCGTTCGCTCTAAACCTGGCGCTCAATGCCGCCGCTGCGGGCTACACCGTCGGCTTTTTCTCGCTGGAGATGTCGGGCAAGGAAATTGCCCAGCGCCTGATTTGCGCCTATGCCATGATTTCGATCAGTGATTTTCGCATGGGTCGCATTAGCCCCGAGCAGTGGGCCAATATCAACGAGGCCACGCAGACCTTGTCCAAGCTCGATATTCTGATTGACGATACGCCCGGCACCACGGTGACCGAGATTCGCGCCAAGAGCCGCCGCATGCTCCACAACAAGGAGAAGGCCATCATTATCTTGGACTACCTGCAGCTGGTGAGTCCTCCGCCGGGACGCCGTTCCGAGAGCCGCACCGTCGAGGTCTCCGAGATGTCGCGTGGCTTAAAGATTATGGCCAAGGAACTCAAGATTCCGCTGATCGCGCTGTCTCAGCTGTCGCGTCAGGTCGAATCCCGTACCGGCAAGCGCCCGCAGCTTTCCGACCTGCGCGAATCGGGCTCCATCGAGCAGGACGCCGATATCGTCATGTTCTTGGACCGTTCCGCCGACGAGGCTGAGGCCTCGCGCGACGACCGACCTGACGAGGGCGTCACGCGTATTGTCGTGGCCAAGAACCGTTCGGGCCCGATCGGTGACGTCGACCTGATGTTTCTGCCGGCGTCTACCAAGTTCTATGAGCTTGATGGGGTGCATACCGAGGAGTAGGACAGGCGCCCGTTGCACGGGTATACTGGGAATGTTTTGTGCTTCTGCCCGCCGTGTGGCGCGCAGACAGTCCATGTATGTAAGGAGTAAACATGCCGTCAACCGTTTTGGTCGGTGCCCAGTGGGGCGATGAGGGCAAGGGTAAGATCTGCGACCTGATCGCCGGCGACTTCGATGCCGTCGTGCGCTATTCGGGCGGCAACAACGCCGGCCACACCATCGTTGTCAACGGCAAGAAGTACGGCCTGCACCAGGTGCCCTCCGGCATCATGTACGCCGACCACGTGTCGGTGATTGGCAACGGCTGCGTCGTCAACCCCAAGGTTGTCCTTGAGGAGATCGACATGTTCGAGGCCGATGGCATCACCACCAAGAACCTCAAGATCAGCGGCAACGCACACGTGATCATGCCGTATCACGTCGACCTGGACGGCGCCTTTGAGCAGAAGCTCGGCAAGAAGAGCATCGGTACCACCAAGCGCGGCATTGGCCCGTGCTATCAGGACAAGATGGCTCGTATTGGCCTTCGTATGCAGGACATGCTGGACGAGGAGCTCTTCCGCGACAAGCTGGAAACCGCTCTTGCCCGCGTGAATCCCGAGCTCGAGCTGCTTTACGGCCTGCCCACCTACACCGTGGACCAGATCTGTGAAGAGTACCTGCCCATGGCCGAGCGCCTGCGCCCGTACATCACCGAGACGAGCCTGCTGCTCAACAACATGATCGATGAGGGTAAGACCCTGCTCTTTGAGGGCGCCCAGGCAACATTGCTCGATATCGACCATGGCACCTATCCGTTTGTCACGTCTTCTAACTGCACCGCCGGCGGCGCGATCACCGGTTCTGGTGTTGGCATGAAAAACGTCGACCGCGTGCTGGGCGTCATGAAGGCCTACATCACCCGCGTCGGTGCAGGCCCCATGCCCACTGAGCTTTCCTACGAGTCCGAGGCCGGCCATACGCTGACCGAGGAGGGCTATGAGTACGGCGTGACCACCGGTCGCCGTCGTCGCTGCGGCTGGTTTGACGGTCCCATCGCCAACTACGCCTCGCGCGTCAACGGTCTTACCGACATCGCCCTGACCAAGCTCGACGTGCTTTCGGTCTTCGACACCATTAAGGTGTGCGTGGCCTATGACGTCGACGGCGAGCGCTACACCAGCGTGCCCGAGCACCAGGTGCGCTTTGAGCATGCCAAGCCCATCTACGAGGAGCTTCCCGGCTGGAAGTGCGATATTACCGGCTGCCGCAGCTTTGAGGAGCTGCCGCAGGAGGCTCAGGACTACGTGGCATTTGTCGAGGATCTGGCGCACACGCGCGTGACGTTTGTCGGTGTTGGCGCCGGCCGCGAGCAGATCATCAACCGATTCTGGAAGTAATCGGCGTTATTTGGTTATTGCGATATACCCCTTCGCAGCCCGGACGGGCGGCCGAGGGGTATATTTGCTTGTAATGGGCCCGCATGGTTGACGGGCCGTTAATCCATAGAGGAGGCACCCTTGAAGGCGGACACTCAAACCATCGACATCCTGTTGTTGGGCAGCGGCGGCCGCGAGCATGCTTTGGCAGCCAAGCTCGCGGCATCACCGCGCGCCGGCAAGCTCTACATCGCCCCGGGCAACGGCGGCACTGCGAGCTGCGGCGAGAACGTGGTTCTCGACGATTGCGATCCTGCTGCCGTGGCGGCGTTTGCACAGAGCCACGGATGCGGACTCGTGGTGATTGGCCCCGAGGCTCCGCTCGTGGCGGGCGTGGCCGACGCCGTGCGCGCGGCGGGTATTCCCTGCTTTGGCCCGGGTGCCGAGGGCGCTCAGATGGAGGGCTCTAAGCTGTTCTCCAAGCAGCTCATGGAGCGCGCGGGCATTCCGACGGCCGCCTACGGCTCGTTTACCGACGAGGCTTCGGCTCTCGCCTATGTGCGCGAGCAGGGCGCTCCGCTGGTCGTGAAGGCCGACGGTCTTGCCGCGGGCAAGGGCGTTATTGTGGCAACCGAGCTTTCGCAGGCCGAAGAGGCCGTGCGCGAGTGCTTTGGCGGCACCTTTGGCGACGCCGGCAACACCGTGGTTATCGAGGAGATGCTCGTTGGCCCCGAGTGCTCGCTGTTGGCCTTTACCGACGGCAAGACCGTGCGTCCCATGGCCACCTCTCAGGACCACAAGCGCGCGCTTGAGGGCGACCTTGGTCCCAACACGGGCGGCATGGGCGTCTACAGCCCGGTGCCCATCGTGACCGACGAGGAGCATGCCACCATGGTGAAGGTCATGGAGCAGACCGTGGCCGAGCTCGCCGCCGAGGGCATCGATTACCGTGGCTGCCTGTACGGCGGCTTTATGCTTACCCCCGCCGGCCCCAAGGTGCTGGAGTTTAACGCCCGCTTTGGCGACCCCGAGACGCAGGTCGTGCTGCCGCGCCTTAAGAACGACCTGGTCGAGGTCATGCTTGCCTGCGCTAACTGCGAGCTCGACCAGATTGAGCTCGATTGGCGTGACGAGTGGGCGGTGGCCGTTGTCCTGACGAGCGCGGGTTATCCCGGCAGCTACGAGAAGGGCAAGGTCATCACCGGCATCGAGGATGCCGAGGCCATGGAGAACGTGACCGTGTATCACGCCGGCACCGCCGTGGTGGACGGCCAGCTCGTGACCAACGGCGGCCGCGTGCTCGCCGTGACCGCGCTGGGCGACACGTTCGAGAACGCTCGCAACCTTGCCTACGAGGCTTGCGAGAAGATCGATTTTGAGGGCAAGACCCTGCGTCACGACATTGGCCTGCGCGCGCTGCGCGGCCGCGACGCCTGGGATGCCTAAAATCCGAGAGGAATGAGACGGATGGACGAGAAGAACGAAGAGCTCGTCGACGCGCAAATCGTCGAAGAGGACAGCCGCATGTATGGGCACGCCGAGGGCGAGCCTGGTGGCGAGGTCGCTGACGAGCCGGCGCTGGTGCTGGGCGACGACGACCCGCACGATGCCGAGCTGCATGAGAAGATTCTTTCGGAGGAGTGCGCCTGGAAGGGCAAGATCCTCGACGTCCACCGTCTTGAGGTTGAGCTGCCCAACGGTCACCGCAGCGCCCGCGATATCGTTCGCCATCCGGGTGCGGCGGCCGTTGTGGCGCTGACCGAGAGCGGCAAGATCGTACTGGTGCGTCAGTACCGCACCGCCATCGACCGCGTGACGGTTGAGATTCCCGCCGGCAAGCTCGACCCAGGCGAGGACCCGCTCGATTGTGCCAGGCGCGAGCTGCATGAGGAGACGGGCTTTAAGGCCGGGCGCATTCGCTTTTTAACGTCTATTGTCACGACCTGCGGTTTTTGCGACGAGATTATTCACATCTACCTGGCCACCAAGCTCGAGTTCGATGCGCCCAACCCCGACGATGACGAGTTTGTCAACGTTGACCTGGTGCCGCTGCACGAGCTGATCGATGCCGTGCTCGACGGCAAGATCGAGGATGCCAAGACCGTCGTGGGCGCGCTTGCCTGCGACAGCATTGCACACCGCCTTGGTGGTTCTGAGCTGTAACGAGTGGGGATAGCCCTGGGACAAGTGCTACTGATTGCTTTGTCCCAGGGTCTTACGTTGCTGATATTTCTTTGAGGATCACATGCTGAAGCGTTTTCTGTCTTACTACAAGCCCCAGATGGGGCTTTTTGTTGCCGATACCATTTGCGCCCTGGTGCTCGCCGCCATTGACCTGGCGTTTCCCATTATCCTGCGCAATCTGTGCGGCGGGCTGTTTACCCAGGGCCAGACTGCCATTATGCAGGCGCTCGGTATGATCGCGGTGGGACTGGTGCTGATGTATGCCACCCGCTGCGCCTGCCGCTACTTTGTGAGCTATTGGGGCCACGTGATGGGCGCGCGCATGGAGTCCAAGATGCGCGAGGACTTGTTCGATCAGTACGAGCGTTTTAGCTTTGCGTACTTTGATCGCAACAGCTCGGGTGACATGATGAGCCGCGTGGTCAACGACCTGTTCGATATCTGCGAGGCGGCGCACCACGTGCCCGAATGGATCATTATTTGCGGTATCGAGATCATTGGCTCGTTTGTGATTCTGTTTACCATTGCGCCGGTGCTCGCGCTCGCCATGGCCGTGGTGACGGCGGTGTTCGCGGTCATTATGTTTTGGCAGAATATGCGCATGCGCGAGGTCTTTAGCGATAACCGCAAAAAGATCAGCGGCATCAATGCGCAGCTGCAGGATTCGCTGGCGGGCATGCGTGTGGTCAAAAGCTTTGCCAATGAGCAGACCGAACGCTCTAAGTTCCGTGCCTCTAACGATCGCTACCTTTCGTCCAAGGAAAACATGTATCACGCCATGGGCGTCTACACCGCGACGTATGGTCTGCTCTCGGGCGTGCTCTATGTGATCGTGGTGCTGCTGGGCGGTTGGCTCGTTGCCCAAGGTCAGCTGCAGGCGGTCGATATGGCAACCTTCGCGCTCTACATTTCGCTGTTCTGCACGCCGCTTGAGACGCTCGTCAATTCGGCCGAGACGTACCAGAAAGCCATCGCCGGCTTTAGGCGCATGGACGAGGTGCTCTCGACTGTCCCCGATATTCAGGATAAGCCGGGTGCTGCGGATCTGCAGGTGACGGCCGGCGCTGTTGAGTATCGCGACGTGTGCTTTAGCTACGAGGATGTCGAGCTGGGCGCGGGCGACGGGACGCGTCCCGTTATCGACCATATGGATCTGTCCATTAAGCCCGGTCAAACCATCGCTTTGGTTGGTCCCTCGGGCGGCGGCAAATCAACGACTTGTTCGCTGTTGCCGCGCTTTTACGACGTCGCCGCCGGCTCCATTAGCATTGACGGCCAGGATGTGCGCGACGTGACGCAGCGTAGCCTGCGCCAATCCATCGGCCTGGTGCAGCAAGATGTCTATCTGTTCGACGGAACGATTGGCGAGAACATCGCCTATGGCAAGCCGGGCGCCACGGCAGAAGAAATCGCCGAGGCGGCCCATCGCGCCAACATCGATGCTTTTATCGAGTCGCTTCCGCAGGGCTACGACACCGTGGTGGGCGAGCGCGGCAGCCGTCTTTCTGGTGGTCAAAAGCAGCGCGTCGCCATCGCGCGCGTGTTTCTCAAAAATCCCAAGATCCTTATTTTGGATGAGGCGACCAGTGCTCTGGATAACGAGAGCGAGGAGGCGGTGCAGGAGTCGCTCGAGCGCTTGGCGCGCGGCCGCACCACGATCATCATCGCTCACCGTCTCTCGACCATCAAGCATGCCGACGAGATTGCGACCGTTGAGCATGGTCGCGTTGTGGAACGTGGCACGCACGAGGAGCTTCTCGCCCGTGGCGGCACTTATGCCCGTTACTATCGAATGCAGTTCGAAGGTGCGCGTGCGCACGAGCTCGACTGATTGATATGACAGGAAGGTTATGGCTGATAAGAACCATCTGACTCCGGAAGAAGTGACGGAGTTATTCTCCGAAATCGATGCATCCGGCGTCTTGGATCCTACACTCGCCAAAAAGCGTACCGAGCGCATGCGCGAGAAAGAGTCTGCCGTCAAACGCGGTGACAAGGCGACACTGGCGCGGCTGCGCAGCGAGGATCGCGCGAGCCAGGCAAAACATATCGACCCGCTGTCCGAGGACGATCCTTCGGGTTCGCAGGTGAGCCATACCATTACGAAAACTGCCATGGCCGTGGTTATCGGCATCCTGGTGCTGATTGTGGGCATGCAGATCGGCTACGGCGTGATGCGACGCCTGAACACCGCGAACCTCTCCGAGAGCGTTTCGGTGGATACCGTTTCGACCGCGCTCAAAGGTGGACTTGAATGGGGCAACGGCTTTACGCAGTTCCCGCTCGATTTTACCGTCGACGAGGCCGACGAGGGTACGGGCACGGTTGAGGTGACGGTGCTGGACACGTCTTCTGCCAATGAACTCGAGTTGCTGTCCAACGGTCAGATTCAGGCGGCGGCGCTCGCAACCAATGCCCTGCTCAACGACAAGATTGACCGTGTGGTGTATAACGTCCACGCCTATATCGACGAGGACAGCAGGATTCAGCATGATTCCTTCTTTGGCATGTTTCCCGCCCAGGGCCACCAGAGTGCCATCATGACGTTCGTCTGGACCAAGAGCTCTTCCAACGCCACCAATATCGACTGGAAGATGCGTATCGTGAGCATGGATGACACCATTGCCGAGCGTATTCAGAAACAGGTGAACTCGGTATCGTCGCTCATCGAGGACCCGGCGGTGAGCCAGACTAAGATTGACGAGGAAAAGGCCGAACGTGATCTGGAGCACCGCCTGCACGGCCGCGAGATTTTCCGTGGCGGCAAGCTTGGCCGCACCCCGTCCGAATTACTTGAGCAGGACAAGCAAAAGTAGTCCGCAGCCACATAGAATGATGACATCCCGCGTGAGCCGCAAGCCCACGCGGGACGATTTTTCTGGGACGGGGATTAAAAAATTATTCTGTCATGTATGCGGTTGGCGAGTAGTCAATTTGGGACGGGGCTATTTTAGCTACCCCGGCTGGTGGCACGACGGTTAGGTTGATTGACGGACGGGGTAGCTAAAATAGCCCCGTCCCAAATTGACTACTCAGCGACAAAGCTCTGCTTTCAGAATGATTTTTTAATCCCGTCCCAGAAAAATCATTATGCATAAGAAGTCATAATTATCATTTTGTAAACAATTCTATGTAATTAACGCCATAAGGCATACTTACGGTTAGAATACCGCGAGGCCTAACTACACACCTTTAAGCCGGTCCCGAGAGACCGGGAAGGAGAACTATGGCGAACAACCATATTGCGGGCGCTGCCGCCCGCACCATCGCGCCCAGCGAACTGTGCCAGCGCATGCTGGCCAAAACCAGCAAGGGTGCTTGCGGTCCCTGCATCCTGTACCTTGAGGATGGGACCATTTTTTATGGCCGTGCATGTGGTGCCGAGGGCACCGCGACCGGCGAAGTCTGCTTCAATACTTCACTCGAGGGTTACTTTGAGGTTATGACCGACCCGAGCTATGCTGGCCAGATCGTTACCATGACCTATCCGCAGATTGGCAACTATGGCATCGACGAGACCGATGTCCAGTCCGCCTTCCCCGGCGATGACGTACGCCCTGCGAGTGCTCCCGCCATGCGCGGCATGATCGTGCGCGACATGTGTGCCACGCCTTCTAACTGGCGCTCGGCCGTCAGCGTGCCGGAGTACCTGCGCGCACACGGCATCGTCGCTATCGAGGGCGTCGACACCCGAGCCCTGGTGCGCCACCTGCGCGACAATGGCTCCAAGATGGGCATTATCTCGACCGAGGTCCTCGACATCGACGAGCTTGCCGAGCGCTTGGCCTCTGCTCCCACGCTGGTGGGGGAGAACCTGGTCAAGACCGTGAGCTGCCCTGCGCCCCATCCGTTCGCCGGAAGCGATCTGCCCGCCGAGCATGGCTTTGCGCTTGCGGCCCCCGCTCCCGCCCGCCACAACGTGGTCGCGTACGACTGCGGTGTCAAGCGTGGCATCCTGGAGGGTCTGGTCCGTGCTGGCTGCGACCTCACCGTCGTGCCGTGGGATACACCCGCGCGTCAGGTACTCGATATGAATCCCGATGGCGTCTTTTTGTCCAACGGTCCCGGCGACCCCGATGCCGTGGTAGAGACCTACGAGCAGGCGCAGCAGCTGATCGGCAAGGTGCCCGTCTTTGGCATTTGCCTGGGTCACCAGATGATCAGCTTGGCATGCGGCGCCCAGATGGAAAAACTCAAATTCGGTCACCGTGGCGGTAACCAGCCGGTTATGAACCTGGTCAGCCGCCGCGTGGAAATTACCGCGCAAAACCATGGCTTTGGCCTGCTGTTCCCCAGCTTGGGCAAGCTTGTCCCCGAACTTTCGGGCGGCGAGACCGAGCATGCGGCCGACGGCGATCTGCGCGTCTGGGTGCGCCGTGGTATCGCGCCCGTCGTGATGAACGAGCGCTTTGGCCGCATTCGCCTGACGCACGTGAACCTCAACGACGGCACCGCCGAGGGCATTCAGCTGCTCGACGCCCCGTGCTTCTCGGTCCAGTACCACCCCGAGGCCTCGCCCGGCCCCACCGACGCCCACTATCTCTTTACCGCCTTTACGCGACTCATGGACGGCGAGGAGAACTACCTGGACATCGACACCGCGAAGGACCGCCTGCAGGGCTGGAACTTTGCCGACAATGGTTCCGCCACGACCGAGACCGAGGAGAACTAACATGCCTAAGCGTACTGACATCAAGCGTATCCTCGTCATTGGCTCGGGCCCCATCGTCATTGGCCAGGCCTGCGAGTTCGATTACTCCGGCGCCCAGGCCTGCAAGGTGCTCAAGGAGGATGGCTTTGAGGTCATCCTGGTCAACTCCAACCCGGCGACCATCATGACCGACCCGGGCCTGGCCGACCGCACCTATGTCGAGCCCATCACCGCCGAATTTATCGAGCGCGTGATCAAGAAGGAGCGCCCGGACGCGCTGCTGCCCACGCTGGGCGGCCAGACCGGTCTGAACGCCGCCGTCGAGCTGGCAAAGGACGGCACGCTCGACCAGTACGGCGTCGAGATGATCGGCTGCGACCTTGCCGCCATCGAGCGCGGCGAGGACCGCAAGCTTTTTAACGAGGCCATGGCCGAGATCGGCCTGGAGGTCGCGCGCTCGGGCTATGCCTACAGCGTGGCCGACGCCGAGGCCATCGCCGAGCGCGTGGGATATCCCTGCGTGCTGCGCCCGAGCTTTACCCTGGGCGGCGCCGGCGGCGGCATCGCGCACACCCACGAGGAGCTCGTCTCCATCGTGAGCCAGGGCCTTGAGCTCTCGCCCGCCCACGAGGTGCTGGTCGAGGAGTCCATCGAGGGTTGGAAAGAGTACGAGATGGAGGTCATGCGCGACCACGCCGGCAACGGCATCATCGTGTGCTCCATCGAGAACCTCGACCCCATGGGCGTGCATACCGGCGACTCCATCACCGTGGCGCCGGCGCAGACCCTCTCCGACCTTGAGTATCAGCGCATGCGTGTCGCCTCGCTCGCCATTCTGGAGAAGATCGGCGTCGAGACCGGTGGCTCCAACGTGCAGTTTGCCGTGAACCCGCAGACCGGTCGCCTGATCGTCATCGAGATGAACCCGCGCGTGAGCCGTTCGTCCGCACTGGCCTCCAAGGCCACGGGCTTCCCCATCGCCAAGGCCGCCGCTCGCCTGGCCGTGGGCTACACGCTCGACGAGATCGTCAACGACATCACCAAAGCCACGCCTGCCTGCTTTGAGCCCACGATTGACTACTGTGTGGTCAAGGTGCCGCGCTTTGCCTTTGAGAAGTTCAAGGGTACCGACCCCACGCTCACAACGCGCATGAAAGCCGTGGGCGAGATCATGGCGATCGGCCGCACCTTTGAGGAGGCCTTTGGCAAGGCCATGCGCTCGCTGGAGGACGGACATCAGGGCATTTGCGCTGGTGGCAAGGAAGGTGCCGATAAGCTGAGCGACGACGAGCTCGCTCAGGCCGTGGGCACCCCGACTGAGCACCGCATCTTCTTTGTGGTCGAGGCCCTGCGTCGTGGCTGGGATGTCGCGCGCATCCATGCCATCTGCGGCATCGATCCGTGGTATCTCAACCGTATCAACGATATGGTGCAGGTCCAGGAGAGCATTCGCGGCCTGCGCGTGGAGGACATCGACGCCGACGCGATGCGCCTGCTCAAGCAGTATGGCACGAGCGATGCCGAGATTGCCGCGCTGACCGGCTCGGACGAGCGCTTTGTTCGCGCTTACCGTAAGGGCCTGGGCGTGGTTCCCAGCATGAAGACGGTCGACACCTGCGCTGCTGAGTTCTCGAGTGCCACGGAGTATCACTACAAGACCTACGAAAACATCTACCGCACGAGCCCGGTCGCCAAGAAGTGCGTTGCCCCCGACGAGACCACGCCGGCAGATAAGCCCAAGGCGATGATTCTGGGTGCCGGCCCCAACCGTATCGGCCAGGGTATCGAGTTTGACTACTGCTGCGTGCACGCGAGCTACGCGCTGGCGGCCCGTGGCTTCGAGACCATCATGGTCAACTGCAACCCCGAGACCGTCTCGACCGACTACGACACGTCCGATCGTCTGTACTTTGAGCCGCTCACCTACGAGGACGTCATGGACGTTATCGATGTTGAGCGCCCCGACGGCGTCGTGGTGACGCTCGGCGGCCAGACCCCGCTTAAGCTGGCGCGCATGCTCGAGGAGAGCGGCGTGAACATCATGGGTACTAAGCCCGATGCCATCGATTTTGCCGAGGACCGCGAGCGCTTTGCCGCCCTGCTCGACAAGCTGGGCATTATGTACCCGCCGGCGGGTCAGGCCACCTCGTTTGAGGAGGCCGAGGCCGTGGCTGCGCATATCGGCTACCCGCTGCTGGTTCGTCCGAGCTATGTGTTGGGCGGCCGCGGCATGATGATCGCCTACGATGCCGAGCATCTGCACGATTACATGGCCGAGGCTGCCCGCATTAGCCCCGACTACCCGGTGTACCTCGACCGCTTCCTGGAGGGCGCGATCGAGTCCGATGTCGATGCCCTGTGCGACGGCGAGGAGGTCTACATCGGCGGTATTCTGGAGCATATCGAGGAGGCCGGTATCCACTCCGGTGACTCCGCGACTTGTATTCCGCCGTTTAGCTTTAGCGAGAGTCTGCAGGCGAAGCTCCGCGAGACCACGCGCCGCATCGCGATGGCGCTGGGAGTTCGCGGCCTGGTCAATGTGCAGTATGCCATCAAGGGCGAGACCGTCTACGTGATCGAGGCCAACCCGCGTGCCAGCCGTACCGTGCCGTTTATCTCCAAGGCCACCGGCGTGCCGCTGGCCAAGTGCGCGGCGCGCATCATGGCGGGCGATTCCATCGCGAGCCTGGGCCTGCCGAGCGACGAGCGCCAGCTGGACTGCTTCTGCATGAAGGAAGCCGTTATGCCCTGGGGCCGTTTCCCGGGAGCCGACGTTATCCTGGGGCCCGAGATGAAGTCGACGGGCGAGGTCATGGGTGTCGCCAAGAGCTATCCCGAGGCATACGCCAAGACACAGCTGGCGATTGACTACAAGCTGCCCGATCCGAGCGCTGGCAAGGTGTTCATTAGCGTGTGCGATCGCGACAAGCGCCATATCCTTTCGGTCGCCCGTATCCTGCGCTATCTGGGCTTTGACATCTGCTCTACCGAGGGTACGGCGCGCGTGCTGCGCGGAGGCAACGTGACGTGCGAGGTCGTGGAAAAGATCAGCGGCCCACACGACGGCGAGCGGCCCAACATCGGTGACCTTATCGCCGATGGCAAGATCGCGGTGATCATCAATACGCCGTACGGCCCGGGCTCGCGCGGCGACGGCTATCTGTTGCGCACCGAGGCGGTTCGCCGCGGCGTGACCTGTGTGACGGCGATGTCTGCCGCCAACACCTACGTGAGTGCTATCGAGGCGGTGCGCGAGGACCAGCAGGGCCACGGCAGCGCCAACGACATGGGCATGGACGTCATCGCCCTGCAGGACCTGCCGCAGTACACGGTGTAATGTGACCTGGTCGGCCGGGGCGGGAGGGGCCGAGATTTCCCCCTTTCGCTCCGGCTGCAAGCAGAGTCGCTCAGGAGGAAACTCGGCCCCTCCCGCCCCGGCCTGCGGTGACTTTGCTGCACCGTGTGCTGTCGAAGGGACTTTGCGCGATGATTAGGGCTGAATAAAATTGAGTGTGGGCGCCGTCGTTCATTCGAACGACGGCGCCCACGTTATGTAGGAGGGACTTTCAGCCTCGTCAACCTCCCATTCCAAACCAAATCAGCCAACGTACGTCATGGCAATATCCGGTAGGTCCCCGGGTGCCCCGCGGCGGGCTGGGTTATTTAGCTGAGCGACTTTGCGTAGCAACCGGAGTGAAGATGAAAACACCGGGCCGCCGCAGAGCACCCACAGACCGCAGGGACGGGAGCGGCTATACTACTCTCAGTAGTTAAGGGTCGCGGATTCGCCGCGTCACCGCTCTCAACAGGAGGTCTTTATTTATGGCAGATCAGAAGCCGGTTGTCGGGATCATCATGGGCTCCAAGTCCGATCTGGGCGTTATGGAAGGCTGCACCGCCGAGCTCGAGGCGCTGGGCGTGCCCTATGAGCTCGTGATCGCAAGCGCGCACCGCACGCCGGCGAAGGTTCACGAGTGGGCTTCGACTGCTGCCGATCGCGGTATCAAGGTGATTATCGCCGCCGCCGGCAAGGCCGCTCACTTGGGCGGTGTCGTGGCTGCCTTTACGCCGCTGCCGGTTATCGGTGTTCCTATGAAGACGAGTGACCTGGGCGGCATGGATTCGCTGTTGTCGATGGTGCAAATGCCTTCGGGCGTGCCCGTAGCCTGTGTTGCCATCAACGGCGCCAAGAACGCCGCTATCTACGCCACACAGATTCTGGGTGCTTGCGACCCCGAGTATCGTACGGTCATTGAGAAAATGAAACAGGAGATGGCTGACGCGTAAGATCGCCACCATTCCTTTTGTGCCATAAGGAGAGTTATGTCCGACTATCAGGGAAAACGTTTTAGGTCCTCTCAAATCCCCGACCCTTCAAAGCCCGCTGACAGCCGTGCGCCTCAGCAGGGTCGGGCATCCTCTCCCCAGCATGCCCGTGCCCCACGCCCCGTGGTGCCGACAGGGCAGCGCCGCCAGCGCCAGAATACGCCTGCCGCATACCGTCCTTCGGCGTATAGCACGGCGAAATCGCCGCAGCGTACTACGCTACCGGCCCATAAGGACTCGGCGGGACATGTCCAACAGCCGCGCAAAAAACGTCGGTCGATTTTCCCTATCTTGCTCATCATTGTCGGAATCGGATTGATTGTTGCCGCAGCGGCTATCTACATCAATGCGCAAATTGGCTACAAACAGGCAAACGACTCGTATGCAAAGATCGAGAAACAATATGTGAGCGATAAGGATGGCAGCGGCATCCCCGTCGTTGATTTTGATGCCCTTGCGCAGACGAACCCCGAGATTGTCGGCTGGATTTACGTTCCGGATACTACTATCAACTATCCGGTGGTTCAGGCCAACAATAACTCCAAGTACCTCAACACGTTGTTTGACGGTACATCCAACGCTTCCGGTGCAATTTTCCTGGACTGCGACGATACGGCCCCCGGTATGGTGGACCAGCAGACCACGATCTATGGCCATCATATGAACGACGGCTCGATGTTCAACATTATTTCGGACACAACCGACCAGGCAAAGTTCGATAGCATCGAGTATGTGTACTACATTACGCGCGACGGTACGTATAAGCTGAGACCGCTGGCGACCAAGGTGGTTGAGGATACGTATGCCAAGGCGCGCGCGACCAACTTTGAGGGCGACGACGGGCTGACGAATTATCTGTCCGAGATGCTCGATGGCGCCTCGGCCGTGGCAAACGATGCGACCGACCGTGCTGCCTCGGCAACTAAGGTTGTAACGCTTGTGACCTGCCGCTCACTGTCATTTAGCAATACGCGCGCCGTCATGGTGCTCACACCGGTCGAGGAATAAGTGGTTCGAGAGTAGCTAATTTGGGACGGGGCTCTTTTAGCTACCCCAGTCACCTAACCCAGCAAAATCATTCTGCATGCCCGCGGTAGCTAAAAGAGCCCCGTCCCAAATTAGCTACTCGACGACGGAAAAAAGGGGAAGCGATGCTTGAAAGCGGCAAATTGATGCCTTCGGTCGATGCGTGGCTGCGTGAAGCCAAGGCCGACGCTTCGGCGCCGGCGTGCGGTATGTACCTGACGCATAACGGCGTGGTGCGCGCAACGCCCAAGTCTGAGGCCCGTGGTGTCAAGACCGATGGCGTGGCGCCGGGTCATAAAGTAAGCGGCATGGTGTTTGGCTACGACGCCGACAAGGTACGGTCTGCCATCGAAGCGACGCGTGCGATGCCCGGCATCGGCTATGTGCGCGTATGGCTGGCGAGCGGTGAGCTTGCCGTGGGCGATGACATCATGCTTGTACTTATTGGAGGGGATATCCGCCCGCATGTGGTCGATGCGCTGCAGTCGCTCGTCGGCACCATCAAGAACGAGTGCGTGAGCGAGGTCGAGCGCGAGGCGTAAGGCCTCGTCGGCAATCCGAGTCTGTCTATAGCGAAAGCCCGCCGGCAGTTCATGTAGATCTGCCAGCGGGCTTTGATGTGTTGGAGCTATTTTGCTCTGGCGTTTGCTACACGCGTGTGGCGTCCTTGGGGCTCATGGTCATGCTCTGGAAGCGATTTTCCATATACTCGTTATCGAAGTACCTTCCGTAGAACTGCGCAACGGGAATATCGCTGGCCGTGCCGTTGACACGCTGGTACCAGTAGTCGAGCGACTGCAGCGTCATGACGCCGTCGACCAGCATGATGATGGTAAAGATGACGGTGGCTGAGTAGCGATTCTTCCAGGGAATCATGTTAATGAGCTTGAGCAATCTGGGCAGCAGCAGCTTGATCCAGATGAGTCCGCCCAGACCCCACAGGCAGGCGAAGCCCGTGCAGGTGCGACCGCCCGTAAGCACGGCGAGCGGATCGGGCATGCCAAAGAGCTTCATGTGCGAGTAGTTCCACGAGACCACACCGAACGAGGTCTGCATAAACCAGCCCACAAAGACCTCAAAGCTTGCGCCAAGCAGGGCGCTCACCAAAAAGATAATGATGGGGTTCTTTTTGTAGAAGCGGTTGAGCACCATGGTCATGAGTACGGCGCCAAATCCGTAGATGGGGCTGAAGGGGCCAAATAGCATGCCGGCGCGGTTCTGGTAGACGCCTGGATCGTCGACCGTCATGTGCCAGATGTCCTCCAGGATCAGACCGAGCACGCAGCAGACAAAGAATACCCAGAACAGGTTGAAGTAGTTGAGCTTGATGTAGCCCTCGCCGGTCTCATCGCGGCCGAGCATACCCTCGGCGGCGGCGTCGCGATCGAGCATCTCCTGCAAGCGGCGCTGCAGTTCGCGCTCCTGACGAAGTGTTGGGTCAACAGTGGCCGAAAGCGCGACGAGGATGCCGAGCTGGATGGCGGGGCGCAGCAAGAACGGCCCGATACCCTGGAGCATCACGTCGACCAAAAGCTCAACGACGGTAAGTGCGATAAGGATATAGGACAGGCGCGCGGCGTTGCGGCGCTGGTTCTTGATGAGGTCCAGGCCAAAGATGATCAAGATGACCGCGCTCGCCGCCGAGAGCATGATGCCGGCGACGATAAGGCCGACCGCGACGAGCGTGTTGTCGCCGAGCTTGGCGGCGGCGTTGCCGTTGATGAGCGCGGTGATGACCCGCCACATAAAGGCGCCGACCGAAGGGAGCGTGCCTACGCCGGACAGGATGCACAGGACGGCGTACACCTTAATGATAAGGGGGATCTTCTTGACCTCCGTGGCGCTGGGGACACTGGGGTCGAGTTGATTTCGATCCATACGCTACCTTTCTCGTCTTGTAGTAGCCTACAAGGATACGCCGACGACCAGCTAAAAGACAGGACGAACGTCCCAATTGCAACAATGTAGCCCCTAGCGCGGGCGAGACACGGCGCACGGGAAGTCTTCGAGGCCGTTGCCCCTGAGAGTGGACTACCCAATAAAATGTTTGGTCGCAAAACGGATAATAAGCTCGGTGGGCTTTTAAAAAGCGCTGCTCATGCGCTGGGGAGCTTGTCTTGCCGTGCGTATAATAAGGCAGGTAACGCCAAATAACGAGGCTCTGAGGGGATGCCATGTCTCAAGAAACCATCCGCGCGGCCGAGCGTGCCACGGGACAGGTGACGACCATGTCGACGTACGATCCGGACTCCGACCAGCTGCATGAGGAATGCGGCGTTTTTGGTGTGTGGGCGCCCGATCGCGACGTGGCTCGACTGACGTACTTTGGTCTGCGTGCGCTGCAGCATCGCGGCCAGGAATCGGCGGGAATCGCCGTGGGCGACGGCGGCACGGTTATGGTTCGTAAAGACCTGGGACTGCTCGACCGTGTGTTCTCCAACGCCGACCTATCGACGCTTTCTGGTCAGTTGGCCGTGGGTCACGTGCGCTACGGCACTGCCGGCGCCAAGAGCTGGGAAGCCTCGCAGCCACATCTTTCGACCATTAATAGCGTCATCATCGCACTTGCGCACAACGGCACCCTCGTCAACACCGACGAGCTGCGCCGTCAGCTCATCGAGCTGGGCGTGCCGTTTCTCTCCAATTCGGATTCCGAGGTCGCGACCAAGCTCATCGGCTACTTTACGCAGCGCACAGGCCATTTGCGCGAGGGCATTCGCAAGACGATGGAACTCGTGCGCGGTGGCTATGCCATGACGCTCATCAACGAGCAGGCGCTCTATGCTTTCCGCGACCCGCACGGCATTCGTCCGCTGGTGCTGGGCAAGCTTGTGGACGAGGGCTTGGACCAGGCCGACGCCGCATCCGTTTCGCGGCTGCCGTCGCAAGACGACGCCGCGACGGTCGACGCTGCCACTCATGTCACTCGCGCTGGTGGCTGGGTCGTTGCGTCCGAGACCTGCGCGCTCGACATTGTGGGTGCCGAGTACGTCCGCGACGTCCGTCCCGGCGAGATCTTGCGCATCAGCGCCGAGGGCTTGGTGTCCGAGCAAGGCGTGCCCGCTGCCGAAGAGCCCGCTAACTGCATCTTTGAGCAGGTCTACTTTGCCCGCCCCGACTCCATCATGAATGGCAAGAGCGTCTACGCCTGCCGTTACGACATGGGTCGTCAGCTGGCACACGAGGAGCCCGTCGATGCCGACCTGGTCATCGGTGTGCCCGACTCCGGTCTGCCGCCTGCGGAGGGTTATTCGCGTGAGAGCGGCATTCCCTTTGGCGAGGGCCTCATCAAGAATCGCTATGTGGGCCGTACGTTTATCGAGCCCACGCAGGAGCTGCGTGCCATGGGCGTGCGCATGAAGCTCAATCCACTGCGCGACAATATCGAGGGCAAGCGCCTGGTCGTCATCGACGACTCCATCGTTCGCGGCACCACCATGGTGCAGCTCGTCAAGATGCTGCGCAACGCCGGCGCCAAGGAGATTCACATCCGCATCAACTCGCCCGAGGTCATCTGGCCGTGCTTCTACGGCATCGATACCGACGTGCAGTCGCAGCTCATCAGCGCTAACAAGACGGTCGATGAGATCTGCGAGTACATTGGCGCCGATTCGCTGGCCTTCCTTTCGGTCGAGGGCCTGCTGAAGGTCATGCCCAAGGGCGGCTACTGCGATGCGTGCTTTACCGGCCGTTATCCCGTGGCGATTCCCGAGAGCTTTGGCCGCGACAAGTTTATGGAGGGCTTTAAGCCCCGCAACCTGGATAAGCCGCTGCACTTTGGCGACGACGCCGTGGTCGAGAAATACGATGACCGCAGCTGGGAAGAGAAGCACGGCGAGGCCTAAAACCTGCCATTTAGGGACAGGTTTATTTTGGTAGGTTTTACCTGCTGTTTTGTTGATTTGGCGGCGCGTGTTGTTACCGTGTGCGCCAACTTGAGGGCAACTATGAGCACTGTTTGGCGTCTGTGTGTCAAACGGTAGTGGGAGAGGAAGGCTCAGATGAGCGACAGCAAGCATGTGACGTATGAGGATGCCGGCGTCGATACCGCCGAGGGCGGCCGCGCCGTCGACGCTATTAAGCAAATGGTTAAGGATACCAACCGTCCCGAGGTTATCGGCGGCATCGGTGGCTTTGGCGGCCTGTTCTCGGCCGCCGCGCTTAAGGATATGGAAGACCCGATTCTGATCAGCGGTACCGACGGCGTGGGCACCAAGCTCGTCCTCGCCCAGATCATGGACCGTCACGAGACGGTGGGCCAGGACCTGGTCGCCATGTGCGTCAACGACATTTTGGCTTCGGGCGCCGAGCCGCTCTTCTTTTTGGACTATGTTGCCATCGGCCACATCGAGGCCGAGCACATGGCAAAGATCATCAAGGGCGTGGCAGACGGCTGCAAGCTCGCGGGCTGCGCGCTCGTGGGCGGCGAGATGGCCGAGCACCCGGGCGTCATGGCTCCCGCCGACTATGACCTCGCCGGCTTTACCGTGGGTGTCGTCGACCGTCCCAAGATGCTCGACCCCGCCAACGTCCGCCCCGGCGACGTGATTCTGGGCCTTCCCTCCACCGGCGTGCACTCCAACGGCTACTCGCTCGTGCGTAAGGTCATCGGCGTTGACGGCATCAAGCCTGGTACGCCCGAGGCCGCCGCTAAGGCCGAGGAGCTGAGCCGTCCGCTCGAGGAGCTCGGCGGCGCATCACTGGCAGACGCTCTGCTGGCCCCCACGCGCATCTACGTCAAGCCGATTCTTGAGCTGCTCCGCGGCGGCGCTCCGGTGCACGCCATCGCCCATATCACCGGCGGTGGCATCACCGAGAACCTTAACCGTGCGTTGGCCGACGACGTCGACGCCGTGGTCACCCGCAATGGCGCCGAGATGGGCTGGGACATTCCGCCCGTGATCACCTATGTTTCGCACCAGGCCGAGCTTACGCCCAACGAGGCATGCAAGACCTTCAACATGGGCGTCGGCCTGTGCCTGATTGTCGCTCCCGAAGATGAGGCCGCGGTAACCGATGCCCTGGTCGCGCTGGGCGAGAAGCCGTTCCGCGTGGGCGAATGCGTCGAGGGCTCCGGTAAGGTCGTGTACTCCGATGAGCGCTAACGAGCAGACGGCTGCCGCCGAGGGCTTGGACTTTGTGCCCTACACCCGTCCGACCGGTACCGACACGGCCGATCCGCTCAAGATCGGCGTGCTCATCAGCGGTTCGGGCACCAACCTGCAGGCGCTCGTCGACCTGATTGCCGCCGGCAAGCTCAATGCTTCGATCGAGCTCGTGGTGTCGAGCCGTCCTTCGGCCAAGGGCCTGCAGCGTGCAGAGCGTGCGGGTATCCAGACGCTGACGCTCTCCAAGGATGTCTACGCCGACCCTATCGCCGCCGACGAGATTATTGCGCACGAGCTTCTCGAGCGCGGCTGCGAGTATGTGGTCATGGCTGGCTACATGCGCATGGTGCACACACCCCTGCTGGCGGCGTTCCCCAACCGCGTTGTCAATCTGCATCCGGCGCTGCTGCCGAGCTTTACCGGTGCGCATGCGATCGACGATGCCTTTGCGCGCGGCGTCAAGGTGACCGGTGTGACCGTGCATTTTGCCAACGAGATCTACGACAACGGTCCCATCATCGCCCAGCGCGCGCTGGCCGTTGAGGAAGGCTGGGATGTCGATACGCTCGAGGAGCACATTCACGCGATCGAGCACGTGCTGTATCCCGAAGTCGTGCAGATGCTCGCTGACGGCCGCGTCCACGTGCTGGAGAGCGGTAAGGTGGCAATTGATCCGGCGCGCCATCGTGCGTAAAAGGATTCACCTGGTTTTCATTGCGACGTAAACTATCAAAAAAGCTGATTGGGGCATATGGAATCACATGTGCCCCAATCAGCTTAATATCTCTTTGATTTTGGGCTCTGGATAACGTGACGGGCACCATTCCCATTCCAAGAAATCCGATAGGCCTCGTCCGTGTGTGGGCGGGGCCCTTTTGCGTGGCCTTTTATGTTTGCTATACTGCTAGCAAGTAGAGAGGAGCCGCTATGGGTGCAGCAACGGTGCAGCTCAACACACGAATCGATCCTATGCTCAAGGCTGGTGGCGATGCGGTCCTGACACGCAATGGATTGGGGCCGATCGATGCCATTCGTGCGCTTTGGGCCTATCTTGTCGAGCATCAAGCGTTGCCGGGATTTATGGTGACGGATAAGCGCGAGGCACCCCGCGCGGAGAGCCTGGCCGAGCAGGGGTGTGGCCTAGCTTTTTCATCGCTGGGGCTAAATGCTTCGGATTTTGCGCCATTTGGATCATCTGCGGAAGACTGGGATGCCGTACGAGATGATATGTATGACACGATGATTGCCGATATTGAGGCGAATTGTCGATGATCGAGGCAAAGCATCTCTTGGTAGATACGAACGTTTGGCTCGATTATTACCTGCAAGAGGGGGCGTTCGACGAAGCGAAGAGATTAGTTGAACTGGCCGAGGCGGGAAAGATTGACCTTCTGTACACGCCCACGACGGCAAAGGATGTGTTCTATATCCTGCCTCGGCGTCTGGCCCGGCGGAATGCGAATGGGATTAACGTGCCGTTTACCTCGGCGTCATGGGCCTGCATCGAGCACATGATGCAGGTGGCAACTGCCTCTCCGCTTTCGTTGGCAGAGTGCGAGATGGCGCGCATGCTTGGCAAGCGCATGCCGGATCTCGAAGACAACCTCATCATCGCTTCGGGCGAGACGGCAGATGTTGACTACGTGGTCACGAGCGACCGGCGCATGCTGGAGGCGATGCCCGAGGTGTGCTTGACGCCTGCCCGCGCACTCGAGATGATTGGGATCCTCGGCTAACCTTGCCTGTCTGGTTTCGCTATCATATGGGGCATTGTGAACCTCATGCAACTTTGGAGGACGGTATGGCGGATAACGCCGAGATGCTATTCGCGCCTGAGCTGGTGTTTTTTGATTGGGAGTGCGCGACGCCGGATGAGGTGTTTGCGCGGCTCGAGGGCGAGCTCGCTCCGCGCGGCTACATTGCGTCCGGTTGGCTCGATGCCGTCCGTACGCGCGAGGACATCTATCCCACGGGCCTCGCTATGCCGGCGGCCAATATTGCCATTCCGCATACCGATCCGGGGTTTGTGGCTAAGCCCTATATCGCGGTGATGAAGCCCTCCGCGCCCGTGACGTTCAATGCTATGGCGGGTATGGGTGCCCCCGTGCCGGCGCAGATCATCATCAATCTGGGTATTGCCGAGCCGGGCGGCCAGGTCGAGGCTCTGCAAGCGCTTATGAATATCTTTATGGATGCTGACGCCGCAGCCGACGTGCTCGGCCAGACTTCGTCCCAGGGCATGGTCGACGCCATCCGCCGCCACTTCTAGGGCCGGCATTTGGGGACTGTCCCTAACTGCCGGCAGAAAAGGAACGTCCCTAGCTGTCGGAGCTGTCCCCTTTGCACCAAAATGGTGCAGATTAACCTGTCTCCCATGCACCAGGTGTGCCGCGGGGCTGCGTTGTGACACAATGACGTTTGTTCGATTCGTGATGCGAAAGGCCAACTATGGCAAACAAGAAAAAGAACTCCGAGGCCGCACCGACGCCCGAGCAACGGTCCCGCGCTGCCTCCAGCTCTCGCAAGAAGCAGCGCAAGACGTACGTGTCTAAGACCGTCAAGATCGTCCTGGTGGTTATCGGCGTGCTGGCAATGCTGCTTTCCGTCTCGGCCATGGCGTGCTCCGGTTTGATGTCGCAGACCGAGAACAATAACTCGGGTTACAAACTGACCGGCGGTGTGGCTGCTACCGTCAACGGAACCAATCTCACCGAGGACACCGTAACCAAGCAGATCATGAGCATGCGCACGTCCTACGGCTACACCAAGGATGAGGATTGGGCGCAGTATCTGGTTGACAATGACCTGACGCCCAAGAAGTACCGCAAACAGCTCATCGATTCCTATACGCAGCAGATTCTGCTCCAGCAGGCGCAGAAGGAGAACGGCGTGACGGTTTCGGACGAGGAAGTAGAGAAGGCTTGGAAGGACGCCTGCAAGAGCGCGGGCGGCGCCAAGACCTTTAAGGAGACCCTTAAGACCTACGGCTATACCGAGGACACCTACAAGGACTCGCTCAAGGAGAGCCTGGCGCAGCAGAAGCTTAAGGATGCCGTTGCTCCCACCAGCAAGCCCAAGGACAGCGAGATTGTCGATTACATTAACGAGAACCTGTCTAACTACAACGATGCCCGCCGCTCGTCGAACATCCTGATCAAGGTTGATTCCGACGCTTCGGACGAGGACAAGGCCGCCGCCAAGGCCAAGGCGCAGGAGTGCCTGGATAAGATCAACTCCGGCGAGCTGAGCTTTGAGGATGCCGTGAAGCAGTATTCCGACGACACCGGTTCCAAGGAGAAGAAGGGTGACGTGGGCTGGGATAAGCTCACCACCTTTGTCGACAGCTACCAGACGGCGCTCGAGGGCCTTAACAAGGGCGATGTGAGCGACGTGGTCGAGTCGACGTATGGCTACCACATCATCAAGTGCACCGACTACTTCCATGTCGATGGCCAGGTCGATGACATCAATCAGGTGCCCAAGGCTATTAAGAAGTACGTTTCCAATGTGGTGAAGACCCAGGCATCGGGCACGGCATACAACGAGTGGCTGGAGAAGTACACGAAGGATGCCGACATTACCGTCAACCCCATGCCCAAGGACGTGCCCTATAACGTGAGCCTGAAGGGCGTCACCAAGAGCTCGACCGACGATTCGTCGACGACTGAGTAATCAAGGGGCGGTGCTCGTGCGAGTGCCGCCCATGTTATTGAGGAGGATTTGCAGATGACCAACGAAGAGCTGCAGCAGGAAATGATTGCCGCCATGAAGGCCAAGGACAAGGTTCGCCTGTCTATCATTCGCCAGGTCAAGGCCGAGGTTAAGAACATCGAGGTCAACGAGCGCCGCGACGTGACCGAGGAAGACGTCAACAGCATGATCAAGCGTCTGATTAAGCAGACAAGCGAGACGTTGGAGATGTCCATCAAGGCCGGTACCGATCAAGATCGTACCGACAACCTGACCGAGCAGGTCAAGATTCTGGAGAGCCTACTGCCCGCGCAGGTTTCGGGCGAGGAGCTCGAGGCGCTGATCGAGCAGGTCATCGCCGAGCTGGGCGCCACGTCCAAGAAGCAGATGGGCCAGGTTATGGGGGCGCTCGGCAAGGCCACCGGCGGCAACTTCGATAAGCCTGCAGCTGCCAAGATTGTCGGCGGCAAACTCGCGTAATTTGTTACGCGGTTTTACCAAACCGCGTAACGGCTCGACGCTGCAAACCCGTACACGCGGCAATCTGACGTTCAATTTCAAGGGCGCGACCATGAGGTCTGCGCCCTTTCATTTCACGTCACCTTGCTCGCGTGTACGGGTTTTCGCTGACTTATGCTCAACAAGGGCGGTTGTATTATTTTCGGGTCTTGAGGGGTGTGGCCGTCATGGTCGCGCCCCTTTTTGGTGGGCTGGGTACTCATTTAAGCCTGTCCCCAATGAGTGGGTTAAAGGTTGCGGGTTCTTTACGGGAATGTAGTGTGGGCTGCGGAAACGTGGTTCTTTCCGTAAAATAGAGCAATTCGTGTAAGCGCAGGGAAGGGATATTCATGGCAGACATGATCGAGATCAAGCATCTCAACAAGTACTTTGGCGACCTGCATGTGCTCAAAGATATCAACCTCACCGTCAAGCGCGGCGAGAAGCTCGTAATGATCGGGCCTTCCGGCTCGGGCAAGTCCACGCTCATCCGTTGCGTCGATTATCTGGAGGAGCCCACGTCGGGCGAGGTCATCATCGACGGTACGCCGCTCACCAAAAAGAATCACCTGGAGATGGCTCGCAAGTACAGCTCCATGGTGTTTCAGCAGTTCAACCTATATCCCAACATGACGGTGCTGGGCAACCTGACGCTCGCGCCCATCAAGCTGCAAAAGAAGAGTAAGGAGGAGGCGACCGAGATCGCCATCGCCGCGCTCAAGCGCGTCGGCATGGCGCATAAGGCCGGCGAGTATCCGCAGAACCTCTCGGGCGGTCAGCAGCAGCGCATCGCCATTGCCCGTGCCCTGTGCACCAAGCAGCCCATCATCTTGTTTGACGAGCCGACCTCGGCGCTCGACCCCGAGATGGTCCAGGAAGTCCTGGACGTTATGATTGAGCTCGCGCAGGAGGATATCACCATGATCTGCGTGACGCACGAGATGGGCTTTGCGCGCCAGGTGGCCGACCGCGTCATCTTTATGGAGGACGGCCGCATCCTGGAGGAGGGCACACCCGAGCACTTCTTCGATAACCCCGAGAACCCGCGCTGCCGCGAGTTTCTGTCCAAGATTCTGCACTAGGCGCGGTGATGGACATGACGGATATGACGAGGGCGGCCGTGTCGCGCCGCCACTTTTTGCAGCTGGCGGGCGCCGGTATGCTCGCGCTGACGGGGACCGCGCTTACCGGCTGCGGCAACTCCACCGGCGGCGAGGACTCCGACAAGGGGTCTAAGCTTGCGGCCATCAAGTCGCGTGGCCATCTGAATGCCGGCGTTAAGAAGGACGTTCCTGGCTACGGCTATTACGACACCGCCAAGGGCCGGTTTGAGGGCATGGAGGTCGATTTGTGCTACCAGATCGCCGCTGCCGTCTTTGGCGTGAGCTACAAGGAGGCCCGTGCCCAGGAGCTTGTCGAGTTTACTGACGTAACGCCCAAGACGCGCGGCCCGCTGATCGATAACGGCCAGCTCGACGTGGTCGCGGCGACCTACACCATCACCGACGAGCGCAAGAAGAGCTGGGATTTCTCGACGCCGTACCGTACCGACTACGTGGGACTCATGGTCAAGAAGCGTTCGGGCTTTACCTCGATTGAGGACCTGGACGGCAAGGTCATTGGCGTGAGCCAGGGTGCCACCACGCAGGGCCTGATCGAGCAGATGATCAAGGACAACGGCTTTAGCTGCAAGCCCGAGTTTAGGGCCTTTAGCGGCTACCCCATCATTAAGAGTTCGCTCGATGCCGGCAATATCGACGTCTTTGCCATGGACCGCTCCACGCTGGCCGGTTACATGAACGAGACCGTCGAGCTGCTGCAACCCGAGGTCAAGTTTGGCGAGCAGGGCTACGGCGTGGCGACCAAGAAGGGCTGCGATCTTTCGGCCGTGGTCGATCAGGTGATATGCGATCGCCTGGCCGACGGCTGGCTCGACCAAGAGGTCAAGACCTGGGGTCTTGTATAGGCGCATCGTCCAAGGAAGGAATCAAATGCTCGAAGGATTGTTTGACGCCGACCGCTGGTCGACGACATTCCAAAACATGGGGCCCTTCTGGGAGGGCTTTGGCGTGACGATGCAGGTGGTCGTTGCCGGCCTGCTGCTGTCGCTGGTGTTGGGCACGCTGCTTGGCGTGTTCTCTACCACTCGTTCTCGCGTTCTGCGCGCCATAAGCCGCGTGTACGTGGAGTTTTACCAGAACACCCCGCTGCCCGTGCAGGTGCTCTTTATGTACATGGCCGGTCCGCAGTTTTTGCAGGCCATAACCGGTGCCGACCAGCCGGTGCGTATCGCGCCGTTTGTGCTGGGCTTCTTGGGCGTGGGCCTGTATCACGCTGCCTACATTTCGGAGGTCATCCGTACCGGTATCGAGGCCGTTCCGCGTGGCCAGATGGAGGCGGCCCAGAGCCAGGGCTTCACCCGTGCGCAGGCATACTGCTACATCGTGCTGCCCCAGACGTTCAAGATCATTCTGCCGCCGCTGTGTAACCAGGCACTCAACCTGGTCAAAAACACGTCGGTGCTGGCGCTTGTGGCCGGCGGCGACCTTATGTACCGTTCCGACAACTTTGTGAGTCTGTACGGTTACCTGCAGGGATACATCGTCTGCTGCCTTATGTACTTCATCATCTGCTTTCCGCTCGCCATGCTGGTGCAGTGGCTCGAGCGCCGCTCCAAGGAGCGCCCGCGCGGCATGAGCCTGGCCGAGCTGGGGCTCGACAACGTAGAGGAGGCCTAGCGCATGGAAATCTTCAACGCGACCAACCTGCTCTACATTTGGGGCGGCTTTGTTAAGACAATCGAGATCTCGGCGCTGTCGATCTTTTTCTCGCTCATCTTTGGCACGGTGCTGGCGCTCGTTAAAAGCTACGCGCCCCGTCCGTTCCGTATTTTGGTGAGCGCCTATATCGAGCTGTTCCGTTGCACGCCAAACTTGCTGTGGATCCTGTTCATCTACTTTACGGTGCAGGGTTTGGACATTGTGATTTCGACCATCGCCTTTACGCTGTTTACCAGCGCTGTTATGGCCGAGATTGTGCGTGGCGGCCTCAACTCGATTCCGCGCGGCCAGTTTGAGGCGGCGCAGAGCCAGGGCTTTGGCTTCTTTGCCACCATGCGCTATATCATTCTGCCGCAGACGTTTAAGACAATCATTCCGGCGCTGTTTAGCCAGTGCACGACCGTCATCAAGGACAGCTCGTATCTTTCGGGCATTAACGTGGCCGAGCTCATGTACACGGCAAACGTCGTGATGGCCCACGCGATCGACCTGTCGCAGGTGCTTATGCTCTACGGCCTGGTGTTTGCGATGTACTTTGTGCTCAACTTTGGTATCTCGCTGCTGGTGAGGGCATATCAGCGTCGCATTGTGGCCGCATAGTCCTGCTTCCCCAAGCACGGCACCTTGCCCCTCAATCATCGCTTGCGTACATTTAGTACGCGGCGCTCCTCTTTCGGGGCAATCTGCCGCACTTGGGAAACCAGGACGAAGGTGGGGGCAAAATGAATGTGACAAAGGGACTGTCCCTTTGTCACATAGAGAAAGGAATCGCGATGAGCGATCTGGAGAACAAGAAGAATCCTGTGGTCATTACCATCGCGCGCGACTTTGGCGCCGAGGGCCACGAGATTGGCCGCATGCTTGCCAACGAGTTGGGAATTCCGCTGTACGACAACGAGCTGCTGGTGCGTGCGTCGATGCGCGCGGGTGAGTCGCTCGATAAGATGGCCGCCTATGACGAGCGTCTGGCCGTGGAGAACATGGCGTTTCTGCCCGACCGCTACGATGCGCGTTCGTACTCGGACAAGTTGTTCCAAAAGATGAGCCAGGTGATTTTGGACCTGGGCGAGACCGAGAGCTGCATTATCGAGGGTCGCCTGTCCGATTACCTGCTGCGTAACAACCCTAATCACATTGCCGTGTTGGTGACCGCACCCTTTGAGGACCGCGTCGAGATCGTGCGCAAGAAGCGTGGGCTCAACAAAAAGAAGGGCGCCAAGCTGGTCAAGCAGCAGCAGAAGGCACGCGAGGCGTTCTATAAGCGCTACAGCGCCGGAAAGTGGAAGATGACGAGCGGCAAGGATATCGTCGTCAACCGCGCCAAGCTGGGTCGCGAGGGCTGCAAAGACGTCATAGCCGCTGCCTACCGCTACAAAGTGGCTCAGCTCGAAGGCTAGCCGACCAAAAGCCATCACAAAGGGGACAGGCACCTTTGTGATGATCGAGCGGCTGGCATAGAAAAAAGTTCCCGCCGGGCGTGTGCCCGACGGGGACTTTGCCGTTTGGTGGCTAGCGCTGTAGGTGATTACTCGCCCAGCAGGCTCTTGGTGATGGAAGCGGCGGCCTTCTTGCCGGCGCCCATCGCCAGAATGACCGTAGCGGCACCGGTGACGATGTCGCCGCCGGCCCAGATGCGGGGATCGGTGGTCTGGCCGGTCTCCTCGTCGGCAACGATGTAGCCCCACTTGTTGAGCTCCATCTTGCCGCCGATCTTGGCAGCGAAGGGGTTGGCGTTGGTACCGATAGCCGAGATCGCGACGTCGCAGGGGATCTCCTCGATGGCGCCCTCGATGGGCACCGGGCGACGACGGCCGGACTCGTCGGGCTCGCCGAGCTCCATCTTCTGGACCTTGACGGCGCACACGGAGCCGTCCTCGCCAGCGACAAACTCGAGCGGGGAGACGAGCGGCAGAACCTCGACGCCCTCGGCCTTGGCATGGTGCAGTTCGGCGCGACGGCAGGGCATCTCGTCCTCGGTACGACGGTAGGCGATGATGGCGTGCTCGGCGCCCAGGCGCTTGGCGGTACGGACAGCGTCCATAGCCACGTTGCCGCCGCCAAAGACGACGACGTTCTTGCCGTGCTTGGTGGGGGTGTCGTACTCGGGGAACTTGTTGGCCTTCATCAGGTTCACGCGGGTGAGGTACTCGTTTGCGAAGAAGACGTTGGGCAGGTTCTCGCCGGGGACGTTGAGGAACTTGGGCAGGCCAGCGCCGGTCGCCACGTAGATGGCGTCGAAGCCCTGCTCGAACAGCTCCTCGGCCGTGGCCATGTTGCCCACGACGGAGTTGTACTCAAACTTGACGCCCATGTCCTCAAGGCCGTCAATCTCGCGCTTGACGACCGCCTTGGGCAGACGGAACTCGGGGATGCCGTAGACCAGCACGCCGCCGCCGGTGAAGAAGGCCTCAAAGACGGTAACGTCAAAGCCGTTGCGGGCGAGCTCGCCGGCGCAGGTGATGCCGGACGGGCCGGAGCCGACGACGGCGACCTTCTTGCCGTTCTTGGGAGCCATCTTGGGCGTGGAGGCGAGCTCGGGGCGGTCACCCAGGAAGCGCTCGAGCTGGCCGATGGCCACGGGCTCGGACTTCTTACCACGGATGCACTTGCCCTCGCACTGGTTCTCCTGCGGGCAGACGCGACCGCAGATGGCGGGAAGCATGGAGTCCTCGCGGATGGTATCGAGGGCGCCGCCAAAGTCCTTCTCGCGGATCTGCTCGATAAAGCGGGGGATGTTGATGTTGACGGGGCAGCCCTCAACACAGAACGGCTTCTTGCAGTTGAGGCAGCGCTCGGCCTCGGCCAGCGCCATCTCCTCGGTGAAGCCCTTGTCGACGGGGCGGAAGTCGCAGGCGCGCTCGGCGGCCGGCTCCTCGTTATCGGGGGTGCGGGGCGACTTCATATCGGCAACGAAACGACCGTTAACTAGTGGCATGCGCAGCTCTTTTCCTCATAGGCCTTGAGGGACTCGCCCTCTTCGGAACGGTAAGCGGCCTGGCGGGCACGAAGGTCATCCCAGTCGACCAGGGTGGCATCGAAGTCGGGGCCGTCGACGCAAGCAAACTTGGTCACGCCGCCCACCTCGACGCGGCAGCAGCCGCACATACCGGTGCCGTCAACCATGATGGGGTTGAGCGACGCGGTGATGGGGGTGTCGTACTTCTGGGCGGTGAGGGTCGAGAACTTCATCATCGGAACGGGGCCGACGCAGAAGACCTGGCTCACGGCCTTGTCCTGCAGCAGGCGCTCCAGCGGAGCGGTGACAACGCCCTGCTCGCCGTAGGAACCGTCGTCGGTGGTGATGTGGATGTGGTCCTCGTCGAGGAGCTCGCGGAACTGGTCCTCCATGAGCAGGAGGTCCTTGGTGCGAGCGCCCATGATGGCGTGCACCTCGTGGCCGGTCTCGACCAGGTGCTTGGCGACCGGGAAGGCAATTGCCAGGCCGACGCCGCCGCCAATGACGGCGCAGGGGCCCTCGGCCATCTCGGTGGGAACGCCCAGCGGGCCCACGACGTCGCGCAGCGACTCGCCGGCCTCGTAGGTGGAAAGCATCTCGGTGGTCTTGCCGATCACCATGAAGATGAACTCGACCCAGCCCTCGTCACCGTTCCAGCCGGCCAGGGTAAACGGGACACGCTCGCCCGTCTCGTTGGCGCGAACCATGAGGAACTGTCCAGCGTGCGCATGCTTGGCGATTGCAGGCGCCTCGATGCGGAACTTGAACACCTTCTCCGAGAACTGCGTCTTCTCCAGGATTTTATACATAGAACCCCTCTCTTGTTAGGGCAACCGAACCGTGCCTCCACGGAAATGGACGGCAGCCCGAATAAAACCGTACGTGCACAGGCGTTGTGCAGACATACGGTGTAAATTATACCCTCATGGACATGTTGCTTGCGTGGTTCTTTGGCAGGTGGGAAAAGTGATCTAGCACAAAGAGACAGGTTTATTTTGGCGGGTTTTATCAGATAAAACGACAAAAGGGGCCGGCCTTGCACATCGGTGAGGCCGGCCCCTTTTGGGGTGTTGGGTATGTATGGCGGCACAGGGTTTATTGCGATGCGGCCGCTGCGGCGTTTTCGCATATAAAACCTGCCAAAATAAACATCCCTTTTTGGTAGGTTTTAGTGCTTGCCGTTGGCAGAGGCGGAGCCGTTGACGTGGTCGCGGGCATAGATTACGCCGTGCACAATCGCCAGGCCGGCGGCGTCGGCGGCGCGGGCGCAGGTGTCCTGAAAGTCCTCGGCCTCGCGGGCGCGCAGCTGCTTGAGCACGTAGTCGGCGACAGCCATCTTGCCGGGAGGGTTGCCGATGCCGGTGCGGATGCGGCTAAAGTCGCGGCTGCCCATCTTGTCGATGATGGAACGCAGACCGTTGTGGCCGGCGTGGCCGCCGCCCACCTTGACGCGCACGTCGCCGGCGGGAATGTCGAGCTCATCGTGGATTACGAGCAACTCCTCGGCCTTGATTTTGTACTCGCGGCAAAGCTTGGAGATGGGGCCGCCCGAGGTGTTCATGTACGACTGCGGCTTGACCAGCACAATCTGGCGCTTGCCGCCCTCTTCCTCTGGATCGTTGATGTTGATGAGCGCGACCTCGGCGCCGGCCTGGTTTTTCCAGTACGTGACGCCGGCCTGACGCGCCAGCTCGTCGATCGCCTTAAAGCCTGCGTTGTGGCGGGTCTCGGCATACTCATCGCCAGGGTTGCCAAGTCCGGCAACCATGCGAATCTTAAGCGGCTGTGCAGCTGCCATGTGCTTCCTTTCATCGATTTGTCGCCTGCTATGGTGAGCGACCCCGTTGCTGCTGTCAAATGGAGGGTGATTGAGGCCGCATGAGGGCGTTTGGACAGTCGTCAGAAGCCGGGATGGACAGTTAGTTCAGATTTGTATAAACCAAGAGATCTTTAACTGCCAAAATCGGGGCCACGGAACTGTCATGGCGCTTTGGGGAGCACAATTTGCGCTATTTCAGATCTTTTGAGTCTTCAAATGAGGTGATTGGCGCCGGGATGGCGGCAAACCACCTCGAAATGAGCCGTCTGTTTATACAAATCTGAACTAACTGTCCAGCCATGCTCGGTAGCACTGGGTAAAAGTCTTTTAGACCGGCGCGAGGCCGATTCCGGCCCGCAGGGTGTTGAGCCAGGCGGCCTGACGCTTGCGATAACCCTTGATGCGGTAGCGGAATCGAACTCCCGCAAGTCGATGCATCGTCTGGGCGAAGGCTTCGAGTGCAACAAGGTCCTTCATTTGGTCACGGTTGATAACCAGGACGTGGATACCCATGGCCTTAAGGCCATTGTTGCGATTGCCATCGTGGATGCGAGCGTTTTGAAGCTCATGTCCAATTCCGTTGTATTCGTTGTCGACTCCGGCGGCTGGGCAATATAAGTCGCAGATGGCGTAGGGGATGCCCGAGGACATGTTGACCGCAAGGGTGTCGAAATCGACTCGATAGTTGAGCAGCAGGCCTCCCATGGGCAGGCTGCAACACCCGAATCCGCCAAAGCGCATGGGTGCGCCCAGGACGGCGAACATCAATGATTCCGCTGGGGATGCGGATCCGGCCCGGGCGAGTTTGATAGCTGTGCGAAACGAGGCGTAGGAACTACTTTTGGCAAACCGTGCGACTGCCTCGAGCTCTTCGATGGTTGTGGCGGGCTCGCATTTGTAGTGTGCCTGTTCGTAGCGGGTTTCGGATTGCTTTTCGGGTGTCGGTTGATCGCCTTGGCAATCGAGATCGTCCATCGTTTCGAAGCTGTTGGCCTCGGGCCACGTGTCGTCGTAGGCGATGGGGTAAGTTGCTTCGGGCGGAAGTGAGTAGGTCCCGAGCAGTTCCATGAGAAGCATCAAGGTTTTGGCAACCGATTCATTTTTGGAACAAAGCATGGCCGTCATGGCGGGAGACGTTGCGTAGATGTCGGCTTCGATGTGCATGATCGCGCCCTGGGGGAGAGGGGCGGTGATGGTGTGCTGGAGGAGCCGTCCGTCGGGTCGTCTGTTGCTGCCGCTCGCAACAAAGAGGTCTAGACGCTCGGAGTCGTCTTCGCTCCAGGCGTCAAGTATTGCAAGGGCCGCAAAGTCTATGGCGTCCTTGTTGGGAACGCAACCTACGAGGGCTTGTGTCTGTTGCTCGTCATCGATGGCGTCCCAGGGAAGGGCGGAGTACGCCCGTCGAGCGCGGCGAATTGCGCGGAGGGCGGAGAGGTGTGAAATTACGGTTGTCATAGCTATAAGGTACTAAGCCGTTGGCGAAATGATATGGCCGTACCGTTCTTTTCGCTCAAAGGGGCGTCGCGCGCCGCGGGCGGTAACGACATCATACGGAATGCCTTGGAAAAGTGGAGAATGGAGTGATGGGTTGGCCTTGGAGGCATCTACTGAGATGGGTGCTGGACAGTTAGTTCAGATTTGTACAAGGTGACCGGGGTGTATTGCCGTTGTTGAAGGACTCGGTGGGCAAAATGGGGCCAATGGCATGGTGAAGAGATCCATAGGTGGAGGAATCGAGTAGAATTATGCCGGCAAGAGAGCTTTCGATACATTAAATGGCCCAAACGAATGCCCAAATTAATACAAATCTGAACTAACTGTCCAAGGCGGGTTGTCGAGGGGCAGAAAAAAGGTCGGAAGTGAGCTTCCGACCCTTCAAAAACACCAAAGATGATGCGATGCGCGCTGGATTACAGCGCGAAGTCGCCGCCGACGAGCGTGGAGACGGGCTCCTCGTGGTAAACGGCAGAGATGGCCTCGGCGAACTCCTCGGCGACCGAGATGGTCTTGATCTTGCCGCCAACCTCGACGGGGATGGCATCGGTGACGAGGCACTCGACGATGGGGGCGTCGTTCAGGCGCTCGATGGCCGGGCCGGAGAAGATGCCGTGGGTGGCGCACACGTAGATGTCGCCGGCACCCATAGCCTTGAGCTCCTTGACGTTGGCGCACAGGGTGCCAGCGGTGTCGATCATGTCGTCATTGATGATGCAGGTCTTGCCCTTGATGTCACCGATGATGCCCATGACCTCGGCGGCGTTGTGGCGCGGACGGCCCTTGTGGGCGATGGCGAGGCTGCAGCCGAGCATGTCGGAGAGCTTCTTGGCGGCTTTGGCGCGACCCACGTCGGGGGAGACGACAACCAGGTTGTCGGTGTCGAAGTGCATGTCGTTGTAGTACTGGCCAAACAGCGGCAGTGCAGACAGGTGGTTAACCGGGATATCGAAGAAACCCTGAATCTGGCCCTGATGCAGGTCGAGGGTGATGATGCGGTTGACGCCAGCGCGCTCGAGCAGGTTGGCGACGAGGCGGGCGGTGATGGGCTCGCGCGGGCCGGCCTTGCGGTCCTGGCGGGCATAGCCGTAGTGGGTGATGACGGCGGTGATGGAGCGGGCGGATGCGCGCTTGGCAGCGTCGGTGGCGATGAGCAGCTCCATGAGCATGTCGTTGACGTTGCCGCCGGCCACGGACTGAATCAGGAAGACGTCGGCGCCGCGGACGGTCTCGTCGTAGCGGGCGTAAATCTCACCATTGGCGAACTGCTTTAGCGTAAGGCCCGAAAGCTCGACCCCAAGGTACTCAGCGATCTTCTGAGCGAGGGGACGGTTGGAGGAACCGGAATACACGCGGATGGACTTGCGCATATTCTCCGACTTCTCGGGATCATTAATCGGCATTACCCTTCTCCTTTATATATCGAATGCCATATAGATGCCTTGTTGCATTGTAACCGCGCGGCGGGGTTTATCGGGTCTTGATAACGTCTTTACCGTCAACGGACACGAACCGACCACTCATCCGGTCGCGCAGGTCAGCATAGAAAAAGGAGCCATCCCCATGGGAACAGCTCCTTAGATGCTTGGTAAAACGTTATACCTCGTCGTCCTCGTGCAGACGGCGGCGATAATCGGCGGCCCAGCCCTCAATATTTACCTGACGGGCGCGGCCCAGGCCGAGTGCGTCAGCCGGGACCGGCTCGGTGATGACGGAGCCGGCGGCCACGAGTGCGCCGTCGCCGATCTGGGCAGGCGCGACCATCATGGTATCGGAACCGATGAAGGCATCCTTGCCGATGACGGTCTTGTGCTTGTGCACGCCGTCGTAGTTGCAGGTGATGGAGCCCGCTCCCACGTTGACGCCGGAACCCATGGTGGTGTCGCCGATGTAGGACAGGTGCGGCACCTTGGAGCCCTCGCCGATCGTGGACTTCTTGATCTCCACGTGTGTGCCGGCCTTGGAGCCATCGAGCATGTGGGTGCCCGGGCGCAGGTAGGCGCGCGGGCCGCAGTCGACGCCGTTCTCGATGACAGCCTCGATGGCGATGGTCTCATCGATGGTGCAGCCGCTGCCGACGGTGGTGTCGGTGAGGCGGCTGTTGGGGCCGAGCTGGCACTCCTCGCCCACGGTGACGTGGCCGATCAGGTGCGTCTGCGGCCACACGACGGTGTCGCGGCCGATGGCGGCGTCGGGGCCGATCCAGGCCTGCGTGGGGTCGATGAAGGTAACGCCCTCGGCCATCCAGTGCTCGTTGATGCGGTCGCGCGCGATAGCGGTGAGTTGCGCGAGCTGGATCCGGCTGTTGACGCCCAGGCCGTCGCGGTAGTCGTCGCAGTGGAAGATGGAGACTGCCTGGCCGTGGCCCTTGAGAATCTCGAGCATGTCGGGCAGGTAGTACTCGGACTGCGCGTTGTCGTTGCCGATCTCGCTGATGTGGGCGGCGAGCTGTGCGCCGTCGAAGGCGTAGCAGCCGGCGTTGCACTCGAGCAACGTGGCGGCCTGCTCGGGCGTGCAGTCCTTCTGCTCGATGATGCGCTCGATCTGACCGTCGGCGCCCAGCTTGATGCGGCCGTAGCCAAAGGGATCGGGCGGGGTCATGGTCATGACGGTGCAGGCGAGCTCGCCGCCGGCGACGGTCTTCGCGAACTTGGCGACGGTGTCGGCGGTGATGAGCGGCAGGTCGCCGTTGAGCACGACGACGGGGCCTTGCATGATGCCGCATGCCTCGAGCGCGACCTTTACGGCGTGGCCGGTGCCCAGGCGCTCGGTCTGTTCGACGCACTCGACCTTGGTGGCGCTGTTGGCGTAGGCGCCGTCGATAAGGGCGCGCATCTCGTCAGCGTGGCTGCCGATGACGACCACGACGCGGCTGCAGCCGGCCTTGATGGTGGCGTCGACGATCCACTGGACCATGGGCTTGCCCAGGATCTTGTGCGAAACCTTGCAGTGGTTCGACTTCATGCGGGTGCCCTCGCCGGCGGCGAGGATAATTGCGGTTGCGTCCATGTGATCTCCTGTTACGTTATAGAGACGTGTGTTTGGAAACGATACACGGCGCAATATGATACCGCAGGCATATGATGAGCGCGTAACGATTGGCGCATGGCGGCTGATGTCGGTGCCGCCGGCGTGACGTTTGCGCTGGTTGTGCATGGCGGCGGCACTGCGGCGTTGGCGTTTGAGCGAGGGGATGGGGGTGTCCGTGGATATCATGCGAGAGGAATCGGGCAACGAACCCGTCGCGGCATTCTCGATGTCGCATCCGGCGGTGCCGGCGCTCTACATGGTGCTGACGCTGGGGCTCACCATGTTCTCGATGCAACCGGTGCTGCTTGCGCTGTCGCTTGCGGGCGGGCTGGCGTATGGGTTTGCGACGCGCGGCGTCGCACGCACGTTGGGGGCGCTTCGCTGGCAGCTGCCGGTGATTTTGATTATCGCGGTGCTCAACCCGTTATTTAGCGCTTCGGGCTCGACGGAACTGTTCCGTATTGGCATGCGTGCGGTGTATCTGGAGAGCATGGTATACGGCCTGTGCATGGGCGGGCTGTTTGTGGCGAGCGTGCTGTGGTTTGAGGCCGCGGCGTCGATGCTTAGCTACGACAGGGTGCTTGCGCTTTTGGGTAACACCGCGCCGGTGATCGCGCTCATGATCTCGATGTGTATGCGGCTTATCCCGCAGTTTTTGCGTCGCGGTCGCACGGTGCTGGCGGTGCAGGATGCGATTGATGTGCCGGGCCGCGCGCAGGCCGACCCCGTGCGTTCGCGCCTACGGGCATCGAGCGTGTTGATGGGCTGGGGCATGGAAGATTCGCTGGAGCGTGCGGACGCCATGCGCTCCCGTGGGTGGGGCGCCGCGGCGCGTCGCACGACGTACGCGCGGTATCGGCTGGCGCGCGGCGACGTTGCCGCGCTGGTTGGGCTTGCGCTGTTTGGCGTGGCCACGGCGGCAGTGGCGTGGACCGCGACGATGCAGTATTCGTTTTACCCGCAGCTTTCGGTGCCAGCGCCGTGGCCTGGCTATGTTGTATACGCGACCTGGATGGCGCTGCCCTGCGTGGTGCATGCGATTGACGAGAAGAGGTTTGGCTGATGGCTCGGTTGGACGGGAGCATCATGGCGGACGCGGTGTGCGGCTCGGATATGCCGGCGATTGAAGTGCGGGGCCTGCGCTTTGCCTACCCCGGGGCCGAAGTGCCGGTGTTCGAGGGGCTCGATTGGCGTGTTCCCCAAGGGACGTTTGCGTTGCTTGTCGGTGGTACCGGGTCGGGCAAGTCGACATTACTCTCGTTGCTCAAGCCCGAGATTTCGCCGGCGGGCGAATGCTCCGGCGAGCTGCGCATGCTGGGCGAAAGCGTTGCCGACATGGACGTTCGCGCGTCCGCGGAGCGCGTGGGCTATGTGTTTCAGGACCCCGAGAACCAGATTGTGTGCGAAACCGTGTGGCACGAGATGGCGTTTGGCCTGGAAAACTTAGGCATGTCGCGCGACGAGATGCGTCGTCGCGTGGCCGAGACCAGTTATTTCTTTGGGGTGGAGGATTGGCTCCACCGCGATACCGATACGCTTTCGGGCGGACGCAAGCAGCTGCTGTCGCTGGCAGCCGTGCTGGCGTTGCGCCCTCGCGTGCTGCTGCTCGACGAGCCCACGTCCCAACTGGATCCCGTTGCCGAGAAAAATTTTCTGCATGCGCTGTTTCGCGTGAATCGCGAGCTGGGCTGCACGGTTGTTGTGGCAACGCACCAGCCGCGCCCGATGCTTGAATACGCGACGTGCGCGTATCGGATTGAGGGCGGGCGCGTATGCGAGGTCGCTGACATCGCCTCCTTGGGGCATCGCGAAGAGCTGTTTTCTGGCGAGGTGCCAGGGTGGGGTGGCTCGCGGCGTGCAAAAAACGGAGTTTTCAGCAGCGCCAGTGGCCGGCCGGGCTATTTGGACCCGCGCGTGGGCGCTCCGGGCGCAAAAAAAAGACCGAAATCGGACAAATCGGCTGAATTTGAGGCGCAAATCCTGTCGCAAGACGACTCGGGGGCGCCATCGTGCGCAAGTGGATGCCGAATACTCCCAAAAATGCACGCTGGGTCGGCTACCACCCTGGCAGGGGGCTGGTTTCGCTACGATCGAGCGTCCGGCTGGGTGCTGCGCGGGCTCGATGCGTCGTTTTCGACAGGCGCGGTGCATGCTGTTGTGGGCGGTAACGGCTGCGGTAAGTCGACAATGCTTTCGGTGCTGGCCAAGACGGTCAAGTTGCAGCGTGGGCATATGGAGCGCGGGGCGGCCTCGGCGGCACTGCTGCCTCAGAATCCCAAAGCGCTGCTGGTTGCCGAGACGGTGCGCGAGGAGCTGATGGAATGGGCTTCGACCTGCGGATATGACGAGGCTATGGCGCGAGAGCGCGCGACGAGTCTGGGATTGTCCGGCTTGGATGGGCGCCATCCGTACGATCTTTCGGGCGGGCAGCGCCAGCTGCTTGCGTTGGCAAAGCTGCTGTTAATCGGCCCCGAGCTGCTATTGCTCGATGAGCCCACCAAGGGTCTGGACCTGGCCAGCCGTCGCATCATCGCCCGCGCCCTGCGCGACCATGCGGAGGCTGGCGGTACCGTCATCATGGCAACGCACGATCTGGATTTTGCCGAGCAGGTTGCCGATGACATTGCCATGATGTTCGACGGCGAGATTGCCTGCATGGAGCCGCCCGCCGACTTTTTTGCCGACAATGTGTTTTATAGGGCGTGATGGGATGGCGGATTATCGCGTCCTGCGCATACTCGCAAAACTGGAAATCCCGCTGCTGCTGGCGGTGCCGGCTGTAATGGCCGCAGCATTGTTGGCGGGCATTGAGCAGGCAGCGCTTGCCATGCTTGTCGTGGTGGCGCTGGTGCTCGCGCTGTTCTTTGCGGGTTACGAGGCATCTCGTCCGGGTTTGCGCCAGATTATGCCCTCGCTGGTTCTGGCGGCGTTGGCCGCGGCGGGGCGTATCTTGTTTGGCCCCATTCCCGACTTTAAACCGGTGAGCGCCATCGCCATTATCGCCGGGACGACGCTTGGTCGCCGCAATGGTTTTATGGTTGGCGCGCTGGCGGCGCTGACCAGCAATTTCTTTTTTGGGCAGGGCATGTGGACACCGTGGCAGATGTATGCCTGGGGTCTGGTCGGCTATGTTGGCGGCGCGCTGGCGCATGCGGGTGCGTTCGACCGTGCCGATGGAACCGTGCGCATGCCGGCGCTGATGGCGTACGGCTTTGCGTCGGGCCTGCTCTATGGCGCCGTGATTAACGCCTATGACATCATCGGTTTTGTGCAACCGCTCACGTGGGCGGGTGCCGTGGCGCGTCTTGCCACGGCGGTACCGTTCGATATCACACACGGCCTTGCGACCTGCGTGTTCTTGGCCGCTCTCTACAAACCTTGGTGTCGTCGCATTAACCGTGTCGTCGTGAAATACGGGCTGTAGTGGCGGTTGCGCCGGGGCGAGAATCAATACTGTCGAAGTGCCATTTTAAAACTATGCCGGTTTACGGGGCTAGATTGGCACAGGCAGACCATGCCGGCTTTTTCCGAAAATAGACGATCCGTCTACCTGCGGTTTTATTTTGCTTGAATTGCGTTTGGTTGGGGATTTGCGATTCAGCCCCGTAAACCGGCATGGTTTTGGAATGGCCGACTGATATGACGGGCGTCGTGGCCCTCAGAGAGCCAAATCGAGCCGTTTTCTTCCGCCCCCAGACGTCCCCAGGGAATCAGTTGACGGCGCTTGCCACGAAACTAGCCCATCTACTACGTTTAGCTTGATACCCTCGACCATGACCGCGTTTTATGAAAAACCGCAGGCTTTCTACCTGCGGTTTTCTTTTTGCGTTGTTCGCCGTGATTGAGGGTAGTGGCTTAAACGTAGTAGATGGGGCAGTTTCGTGGCGGGTGTGCCGCGTGGATTCCCTCGCGAGGTGAACATGATCCGTTTTGCTTCGTCCCCGAGGGGTCGGCTGGGGCTAGAGCTCTAGGGTGAGGGTGACGGGGCAGTGGTCGCTGCCAAAGATGTCGCCGCGGATGCCGGTGTCGCGCACGTTGCCGGCGATGGCGTCGCTCACCAGGAAGTAATCGATGCGCCAGCCCGCGTTGTTCTTGCGGGCATTAAAGCGGTAGCTCCACCAGCTGTAGACGCCCTCGACGTCGGGATTTGCCGCGCGCCAGGTATCGGTAAACCCGGCGTCGAGCAGCTCGGTAAACTTGCCGCGCTCCTCGTCCGAAAAGCCTGCGTTGCCGCGGTTGGACTTGGGGTTCTTAAGGTCGATCTCCTCGTGCGCGACGTTAAAGTCGCCGCAGGTCACCACGGGCTTGCCGGTCTCGCGCTCGAGTCCCGCCAAAAAGCCGCGATAGGCATCGTCCCAGGCCATGCGCACATCGATGCGCGCGAGCTCATTTTGGGCGTTGGGCGTATAGACGTCCACAAACCAAAACTTGTCGAACTCGAGCGCGCAGACGCGGCCCTCGGTCGCGGCCTGCGCCACGAGCTCGGCTGCCGCGCCCTCGCCGGCGTAAGGCAGCAGCGCATCGGCGCGCAGCACGCGCAGCGGTTCCTGGCGGCTAAAGACCGCAGTACCCGAATAGCCTTTACGTTCGGCGTAGCTCCAGGTTTGGTGATAACCGGGCAGGTCGATATCGGCCTGGCCCTCCTGCAGCTTGGTCTCTTGCAGCGCCAGGATATCGACATTGAGCTCCTGTGCGATCTGGATAAAGCTCGGGTCCTTTTTGAGCACGGCGCGCAGACCGTTGACGTTCCACGAGGCGAAAGTGTAAGTCTGAGGCATGGTGTCCTTTCGACGGGGTTTGCAGGCTTAAGATTAGCGCAAAAGGGGCGGTGGTGGGCTCCGCGCGTGCTGACTCAAAGGCCGCATGCTGGGATGTCGCCCGACGCTGCCCGACCAACAAGGACGGAGGACTCATATGACGCAGGCGATATCGGATCCCGAGCGGGCCTCCGCCGCACTGGCGGAGCTGTTTGGTACCCACAAGCGTGTGGTCTTCTTTGGCGGCGCCGGCGTTTCCACGGCGAGTGGCATTCCCGATTTCCGCAGCGTGGACGGCCTATATCACCAACAGTTTGCCTACCCTCCCGAGACCATGCTCTCGCATAGCTTTTACGAGGCGCATCCGGCCGAGTTCTTCGACTTCTACCGCACCAAGATGATCTCACTTGGCGCCAAGCCCAACCGCTGCCACACCAAGCTGGCCGAGCTGGAGCGTGCCGGCAAACTAAATGCCGTTGTGACGCAAAATATCGACGGTCTGCATCAGATGGCAGGCTCGCAGCGCGTGTTCGAGCTGCACGGATCGGTCCATCGCAACATTTGCCAGTCGTGCGGCGCGGTCTATAGCGCCGAGTGGATTTGCGCCCGCGGGCACGAGGACGCCGCGGGTGTGCCCGTGTGCCCCGCGTGCGGCGGGCGCATTAAGCCCGATGTGGTGCTCTACGAGGAGCCGCTCGACGAGCATGTGCTGACCGACGCCGTTGCCGCAATTGCCGCGGCCGATGCCCTCATTGTGGGCGGGACCTCGCTCGTGGTGTACCCAGCGGCGGGCCTCACGCGCTACTTTACCGGTGATACGCTGGCCATTTGCAATCTGGCGTCTACCGATCAGGATGCAAATGCCGACCTGCTGATTTCTTGCGACATCGCGGCCGCGTTTGCGTTCTAGCCCGCGCGCGCGGATACAATAGAAAGACTGATTGCAAAGCGACCCCGCCGCCAGCGCCCGACCGCGGCGGCGGGGGCATTTTAGGAGGATGTTCATGGCGAACGACAGCAAGACATGGCGGTGCGGAAAGTACGAGCTCAGCTTTGACCGTCCGCGCATCATGGGCGTCCTCAACGTGACGCCCGATTCTTTTAGCGACGGCGGTGAGCACTTTGACCAGGATGCCGCTATCGAGTACGGCCTGGCGATGCTCGATGCCGGCGCCGACATCATCGACGTGGGCGGCGAGTCCACGTCGACGTGGCGCCCCGGCTTTACCCCGGTCAATCCCGATGAGGAAGCGCGTCGCGTGCTGCCCGTGGTGCGTGCGCTTGCCAAAGAGGGCGCCATCGTCTCGATCGACACGCGTCATGTGGCGGTTGCCAAGGCAGCCGTGCGCTGCGGTGCCTCGATCGTCAACGACGTGACCGGCTTCACCGACCCCAAGATGGTCGAGTTTGTTAAGACGAGCACCTGCGGCGTCATCGTGATGCACGCCGGCGAGGTCGCCGCGCCCGCGCGCACGCACGCGACGGTGCAGCTCGATACCTCGGCAGCGGCGTTTGTTGCCGAGAAGGCGCGCGAGGCGGCTGCCGAGGCCGCGCGCGAGGCCGAGAAGCCGGCTCGCCGCCGTCGCGGCAAGTTGCTGGGCGAGCTTAAGGTGGAGAGCAAGCTCCCGGGCGGCGTGGTGCAGCCCTCGCTGCCGTTTGGCGAGCCGGAGCCCGCGCCCGAGTCTGCAACCGAGCAGGGGCAGGAGACGCCGACTGCCGAGCAGGCTGCTGCCGCCGAGACCGTCGCGCCCGCGCCCGAGGCCACGCCCGCACCCACCGAGGCCACATCAGAGCCCAGCGACCACCTGGCCGCCATGATGCGCCGTAGTGCTCGCCGAGAGGAGGCCTACGTGCCCACCTCGCAGCTCCGCCGCTTCACCCTGCCCGATTCGGCGCCCATCATGCGCCGCGTCATGGGCTTCCTGTCCGACCAGGCCCGCACGCTCATTCATGCCGGCGTGTCGCGCGACCGCATCTGCATCGATCCCGGCCCGGGCTTTGGCAAGACGGCCAACGAGAACATCGTCATCCAGCGCGAGACCGCCAAGATGGCGTCGCTGGGCTATCCGCTCATGTGCGCCGTGTCGCGCAAGCGCTTTGTGGGCGCCGTCTCGGGTGTGACCGAGGCCGCCGCGCGCGATGCCGCCACGTTTGGCGTGTGCCTGGGCGCCATCCAGGCCGGTGCCAACATCGTGCGCGTGCACGACGTCTCCGGCTTTGCGCAGTTCCTGAACGGTTACTGGGCCGTTGCCAAGCCGCAGCCGCGCCGCGCGTTTGTGGCCGTGGGCTCCAACATGGGGCATCGCTGCGACAACATCCGCGCTGCGCGCGACATGATCGCCGAGATCCCGCTCACCTGCGTGTCCAATTGCTCGCGCATCTACGAGAGCGAGCCGGCCTACGAGACGCGCCAGGACGCGTTTGCCAACGCCGTCATCGAGATCAAGACCGAGCTGGCGCCGCTGGTGCTGCTCGACGAGCTCATGAAGATCGAGGCCGAGCTGGGCCGCGACCGTTCCAAAAAGGCCAAGGCCAACGGCCCGCGCACCATCGACCTGGACCTGCTGTGGATGGACGGCGAGACCCACGGCGGCAAAAAGCTGCGCCTGCCGCATCCGCTCATCGGCGAGCGCGACTTTGTGCTGGTGCCGCTCGAGGACCTGATGCACGACCCGGCGCGGTTCTTCCGCTACAACGGCGTCGAGGTCAAGGAGCCCGAGGACCGCGTAGGCCATATCGTGGGCGAATTGGGGCGTATGTAGATGATCGAGATGAACGCTGTTGCCGCCGGCACCGAGCTCGATGCGGCGCGCGATGCGGGCCGCGAGGGCGTGCTCGCGGGCTGGTGCGCTTGGAGCACAGGCGACGCATCACTAACGTTTTCGCTGGTCGTGCGCCCAGATGTGAACATGCATGCCTTCCACGGCCTGCCGTTTGTGGCCGCGATGGGCATGATGGATGCGCTCGTAGGCACGGCTTCGACGCCGGGGTTGCGCCTTGCCGGCAAGGTAGGCATTGAGTGGCCGAGCAATATCGTGTGCGGCGCGCCGGCGTTTGAGATGTCGCTCGCACGCATTGCCGTGAACGGCGGCGCCGGCGCCGCGGGCATGTTCGCTGCCGTGACGGTGGATATCGAGCGTGCGGCGCTGGCAGAACTTGGCGTGGATGTGGCCGACGAGGCGCTGGTCGAGGCGTTGGCCGCGGCGGTGCTCGCCCGCGTTGATGCCTGGGCGGTTGTCGCAAACACACCACAGGGCGCTGCCGGCCCGCTGGCTCCCGTGTTGGGCGAGTACTTCGACATGGTGCCGCTGCTGGGCCGTCAGGTCGCGGCGGTGTCGCCCAACGGCCTGCCGCTCGCGGTCGGCGTGTTTGCGGGTCTGGACATCTGGGGTCGCGCGACCATCAAGACCGACGCCGGCGAGCAAGAGTTTCCGCCCGAGGCCGTACGAATTCGCGGGCTGTAACGCGAGATGCCCGCGCTCAAAGACAACGATGACAACAAGACCCTCCTCGGCAGAGTGAACTGCCTCTGCCGGGGAGGGTCTTTGCGCGACTACAGGGTGGCATCGCGGCCCTATTCCTCAAAACTGAAAATTTTTCGTTTTTGAGGAATAGGATTAAGGCAGCTCGGCCTTTCGCGAGGTATATTCGCTATAGAGCCTATTCCTCAAAACTGAATAATTTTCGTTTTTGAGGAATAGAGATAAAAGACCGCGAGGAGGCCCCGATGAAACTCATCAATAGAGCGTCATATATGGACACGTTGACGAGTCTTATTGGCGTGCCGGATATCAAGGTCATCACGGGCATCCGCCGCAGCGGTAAATCAAAATTGCTCGAGGCCCTCCGCGATTACGTGGAGGCAAATCTGCCTAATTCGAATGTCATCCATATCAACTACAACCTCGATGAGTTCGAGAACCTGCTCGAGTATCACGCGTTGCTCGCTTATGTAAAAGATCATCGGGTGCCCGGCAAACAAAACTTTCTGCTTATCGATGAGGTTCAGATGTGCGACGGTTTTGAGCGTGCGATCAACAGCCTTCACGCATCCGAGCATTATGACATCTTCATTACCGGATCGAATGCCTTTTTGCTGTCGAGCGATCTGTCGACGCTCTTTACGGGGCGCACGTTCGAGATCGAGGTTTTCCCATTCTCGTTTGAGGAGTATCGTCTCTATGGCGACGAGGGCGAGGTCGACCGTGGCTTCGATGGGTATGCGAGAACCGGCGGTATGTCTGGCTCTTACCCTTATCCACTGCAGGAGCAGCGCTATCAATATCTCTCCAACGTCTTTAAGACGCTCATTGTGAGAGATATCGTGCAACGGCATAACGTGAGAAACGAATCGGCGCTGCTGCGCATTGCCGATTACATGATGGACAACGTTTCCAACATTACGTCGGCACGCAACATTACCGATGCATTAAATGCGGATGGACTAAAGATTACGAACAAGACGGTCGGTGCGTACATGGGGTACCTGTGCGATGCGTTTGCCTTCTATAAAGTTCGCCGATACGACATTCGCGGCAAGAAATACCTTAAGAGCGGCGAGAAGTATTACCTGGCGGACCACGCGTTCAAATACGCGCTGCTCGGTACACGCGATATGGACTGGGGTCGCGTGTACGAGAACATAGTGGCCATCGAGCTGCTGCGCCGCGGATATGAGGTATACGTCGGCGTACTCTATAAAAAGGAAATTGACTTTGTAGCAATCAAGCGAAGCGAGAAGCTCTACATTCAGGTGAGCGACGACATCAGCTCGGATAAGACATTTGAACGCGAGATTTCACCACTGCTGAGCATTGGCGACGCGTACCCCAAGATGATTCTCGCCCGCACGCATCACGAGGCCACGGACCGCGACGGAGTGCAGATCGTGGACCTGGCGAGGTGGCTGTGCGGCGAGGCTTAGCGTGCTTCGAGCCTATTCCTCAAAACTGAAAAATTTTCGTTTTTGAGGGATAGAAAGGCTTTGAGCCTCTTAGAAAGCCATTGGGCTGCCTTTTCGGTGCGAGATTTGTGTCCGCGCCGTGCGAAATAATAGTTTATGTCCTAACGATGGGAGCAGACTATGGCTGTCAAAGCAAATTCGGCGTGTCCACAGGCATGGAGGGTTGCAAAATCCCTATCCGAGAAAATACTCGCTCAAGGCAAGAACGGGGTTTGGTCGCCTGCGTGCGTCGCGAGCTTGTTGACGATTGTACGAAAGGGTGCCTCGGGCGCCACATGTCGGGAGCTCGACATGCTCCTGGGCGATGGCGACATGTTTAGCGAGCGTGATCCCTTCGGCATCGAGCTGGAGCGGAACTGGGGCTATGACGGTTATGATGCGAGCACGGCAACGGCAGCTTGGCTTTCCAGGTCCGCGAGCCCATCGGAGGCGTTTCTGCACGAGTGCGACAAATGCAGCGTGCATGTGTCAATCGATGACTTGGCCGATCCGCGCGTTAGCCAACGGGTGACCGATTGGATAGCCGAACAAACTCACGGCCTGTTGTCGCCAAGCATCGAGTTATCACCAGTGGCTCTTGCCTGTCTTGTGAGCGCGCTTTACATGAAGGATGCATGGGCGGATCCGTTTGACGGCGAATCGACCAAAGTTGAGACCTTCCATGCAAAGAACGGCGATGTTCAAGCAGCGTTTATGCGTGGCGAGCGCGATTGTGCGGTGATCGTCGAGAACGGCAGGGTGGCCTTCTTGTTGCCGCTCAGCTCCGATGCCGGCGTGTGTTTTGTTCTTCCGAGCGGCGAGGATGATCATATTGATGACGCGCTTGGGCTATTCGAGCGTCTGTCCCAAGGCGAGGGAGAATGGGAGCCCGTCGACCTGGGGATTCCTCGCTTTGAATGCGAGTCGACGCTCTCGGACGTCTGCTCGCCGCTAAAGGCCGCCGGCGTCTCTACGGCAACTGCGATGGAGCTTACACCTATGGTGGGGGTAGAGGGGACTCCAACGCAGATTGTCCATGGCGCGAAGTTCGCTGTCGATGAGAACGGCGTAGAGGCCGGAGCGTACACGGTGATGGTCGCTGTCGCGGGCCTTCCGCCGGAGAACCCGCCAGAGCCGCGCAAGATAACGCTTGACAGGCCTTTCTATGCAGCGCTCGTGTCTCGCACCGGCGTACCGCTCTTTGTGGCAAGCGTCGCGCTGCCGTCGGTGGACATGCAAGAAAGGTGAGGTTGAGGTTTGCGAAGGGGGGCTGCTATGCCAAGGGTTGCCAACGTACTCTTTCCAGCTGACTATTTTGAAAAGATAGTTCCAGATGGGTTGATGCGCATCGAATATGAGTCTGCGTGTGCTGAGGGGCGTCTTGACGTGGGGCTTTTCGATCTGGAACTGTTCGAGGAGCGTGGAGAGCTTGCGCCCTGCTTTTCTAGGCCATCGGACTGATGCGGGGGTAATCAACCGCATGTTCACGGAGTTTATGGTCAAGGACTATGTAAAGTCGGTCAAAGGGACGAGGTTTCCCGTTAGCTTTCACACTCCCGTGAGCCAGGAGCGCATGGACGGGATTGTTAAAGAGTTCGTCAAGCTCCGCGGGGACCTTTTCACGGTCGGTATTGTCTGCAAAGAGTACGTTGATCTGGCCCGCTACCTTTCTGTTTTGATGAAACGTAGTCCCTTGATCTGGCTCACGGAGGGGTTGGAGAACTAGAGTCATCTAGTCCGTGCGTCAGAGAAACCGAGGGGATAGGACAATGCTCACGCTTGGCTCCGGTCCCTGTCTTGCCCCAGCTCCTGCATGCGGCGGTAGATTTCGCAGATACCCTTAATGGTGAGCTGTCCATCGACCACGTCGAAGGCATCGGTCGAATCGGCGACGATGCCGGCGAGGCCTCCCGTGGCGATAACGGTGGCATCCTCGCGGCCCAGCTCGCGCTTCATGCGCGCGACCAGGCCTTCGGCCATAGCGGCGGTGCCCACCACGGCGCCGACCTTGATGCACTCCTCGGTATCGCGGCCGATGGCGTGCTCGGGCGCCTCGAGCGGCACGCTGGCGAGCTTGGCGGCGCGGGCGGCAAGTGCATCCATGGAGATGCGGATGCCCGGCGCGATCGCTCCGCCAATGTAATAACCGTCCTCATCGATGACGTCGATATTGGTTGCGGTGCCAAAGTCCACCACGATCGCCGGTGCGCCGTAGAAGGTCTCGGCCGCAACGGCGTTGGCGACGCGATCGGCACCTACGGCCTGGGGACGCGCCGCGCGCAGCTTGGTCACGGCGGCCGTCTGCGGCCCAATGACGATGGCGTCTGCGGCAATGCGGTCAGCCACGGCATGCCATTCGCGCGAGAGCTGCGGCACCACGCCCGCAAAGGCGATAGCGTCGACCGCGTCGAGCGAAAGGCCGTACATCTTAAAAAAACCCATCAGGCGCACATGGATCTCATCTGCGGTATAGGAGCGGTCGGTGGGCATGCGCCACGACTGCACCAGCTCGTCTCCGTCAAACAGGCCCATGGCCGTCTGCGTGTTTCCCATATCGATAGCGAGCAGCATGTCTACTCCCGGTTTCGGCATAAAAGGACGCGCACCATTGTATACGTGCTGTCGACGGCGCTCGGCTGCGATTCGTTTACGGTGATATGGGCTGAGAGGTTTTAAATATGAAGGAATTATGCTCTACGAGATTTTTCTTGCCGTCCACCGAACTCCCGAGTAATATTCTTTCTTGCGCATATGAGGCGCCCAGACATTGCGGGGTGGAGCAGTCTGGTAGCTCGCCGGGCTCATAACCCGGAGGTCGTAGGTTCAAATCCTGCCCCCGCGACCAAGACTTTTAGCAGCTCAGAGGCATTGTTTCTCTGGGCTGTTTTCTTTTGGCTAAATAGTGCGGCGAAGAAATAGCGAAGAAAATAAGACGGAACCACGCACAAAGAAGCCTACCGGAGTGCAATAAAGCCAAACGCTGGTAAAAAAGACCGGACTAGCACGTAGAATCTTTCTTAGTGGAAAAGGCTATCAAGTGAGGGTCCGTATGCCGGGGAAGAAAGCCGATGCAGAAGCTTTTGCAAGCAAGTGGGCGAACAAGGGAATTGAGAACCAGGACACCCAGCGGTTCTGGATCGACTTCTATCAGAACGTCCTGGGCGTTGAGGATGCAGTCTCGAGGCTCGAGTTCGAAAAGCCCGTCTCCACCGATGCGAGCACGCATGAGGGCTATATCGACGTCTTCATACCATCAGCCAAAACCCTTGTCGAACAGAAGTCGCTGGGAATCGACCTCGCCAAGGAGGAGACGCGCCAGGGCCGCAAGGTGACGCCCGCGAAGCAGGGCAACGCCTACGCTCAGGGCATGCCCCTCTCCCAACAGCCGCGCTACATCATCGCTTGCAATTTTGCCGAGTTTTGGGTCTTCGACCGCGAGCGGGACTCGCTATGCCGGGAGCCTCTTTTCAAGTTGCCGCTCGCCGAGCTCCCCAAGAACCTCGCGGCCATCCAGTTTCTCAAGGGTGGGGCGGAGGCTCCGGCCACGATCTCTCGCGCCGTTTCCGTAGAGGCTGGCAAGATCATGTCGAAACTCCATGACCAGGTCGCCGAGGCGTTCGATGACTCCGACACGCCCGAGAATCACCATTGTTTGTGTCAAGCTCGGGCTTTCAATTGAGGCAGCGGTTCTTTTCACACGTGGCAAGGAAAGGTTTCAGGTTTGGCAAAGGCGTGCCTCTTTCTCTCTTTGGCTTTGCCTCTTAGCCCCTTCGGGCCATAGGCGAGGCCTCCATCCTCTTCGTCGGCCCCTCGAACACGACCAGGTGGCCGTAGTGGACGATTCGGTCGATCATGGCAGCCGCCATCTGGTCGTCGGTCAGGATCTTTCCCCACCTGCTGAACTCAAGATTCGTGGTCACGATAAGGCTTCTCCTCTCGTAGCACTTGTTCACCACCTGGTACAGGAGCTTGGCGCCATCTTGGTTTATGGGAAGGTACCCAAGCTCGTCCAGTATCACCAGATCGGCCCTCTCGACCTCTTTGAACACCTTCTCCAAGGTTCCCTCGGCTTCGGCCTTGGTCATCCTCACGACGAGGTCGGCGATCGTCGTGAACATCACCGTCATCCCCATGGCGCAGGCTGCGGTTCCGCACGCTATGGCCATGTGGGTCTTGCCGTTCCCCACGCCGCCGTACAGGACGAGGTTCTGCTTGTCTGCAATGAACCTGCAGCTCTCGATGCCCCCGCGTCCGATCTCCTCCGGCACCTTTACCCTCGACCAGTCGTACCCTTCGAAGGTCTTGGGGACCGGGAACTTGGCCCGTTTCAGCAGCCGCCCCCTCCTGCTCTCCTCTCTCCAGGAGAGCTCCTCCTCGAACATGCCTGCCAAGAACCTGAGCTCTGCGGCCGTCGACTCCGACGCGTACTTCTCCGCAGTGTGGTTGGATAGCATCACGGCCCTGAACCCTCTTCTCACCGCGCTCTCCAGGTCGCCTCGCGCGCTCATGCGGCGTCACCTCCGAGCATCCTGTCGTAGACAGTGAGATCCGGGCCGACGTCGGGCTCCGTCCCAAGGCCGAACCCGCCCATCCTCGCGAGCATCATCTCCACGTCGGAGGGCCTGGCTCTCCCCGTTGAGGCCAGCACCTCGGAGATAGCGGCGCCGACGTCCTCGACCGAGCTCTCCCTGCACCACCTGCGCATGCACACGATCAGGTCCTTTCTGGCAGCCGACTCCAGCGCGTCCACATGGGCCCTCACGTCTGCGGGCATGGCGGCCCTGACCGCCGAGTTGCGCCATGCGCCGGGCTTCCTCACCAGCAACGCCAGCTGGGACACGGCCTCCGGCCCGTTCTTCGCGGCCCCGAACCTCCTCGCGTGCTCCGCCACGATCTCGCCCGCGGCGTCCGCGAACGCGACGGTGTGGGCGCCGTACACGGCGGTGACGGTGCCGGAAGCCTGCCTGTGGCCCACATGGTAGCGGTGGCCGCCGTCGACGGTGGCGTCGCCGCGCTTGTCCACCGACACGCCGGTGACGAATCGCATGCAGCTGAAGGGCTTGGCGGGCAGGGGCGGCATCGCCGACCTGTCCCTCTCGAACAGCTCCGACCATGTCAGCCCCTTCTCGTAGTGGCGGTTCGAACCCGAGCCCGAGCAGCGGCTGAGCAGCTCCGCGTTGAACAGCTCGATGTCGTCGACGCTGGGCGCAGGCGTGAACAGATGCTGGCGACACCAGTAGACCTTTCGCTCCACATTGCCCTTCTCGTTGCCGGCGCGGGGGTTGGCGTAGGTCGCCTCGAACCCGTAATGGGCCTTCATCCGGCGGAAGAGGTCCGCCTCGGTCACGCTTTGCCCGCGGCGCCTGCCGGCGCCCGTGGCGTTGTCGAAGACGATGCGGGTGGGAACGCAGCCGATGTGCTCGAAGATGTCGCGGAGGCCCTGGCACACGCACTCGCTGGTCTCGCCCGCGAAGAGCTGGCAGAAGCCCATGTTGGAGAAGGGGAAGCTGAGCACCAGGAAGTGCATCCTCACGCGCTCTCCCCCGGCCAGCACGTCGACGTCGCCGAAGTCGGCCTGCGCCTCCCCCGGCGCCCAGACAAGCTCCATATAGCAGTCGGACGCCGCGGATATCTCGGCCTTGCGCCTCCTCACGTAGTTCTTGACGGTTCCGTAGCCGCCGTCGTAGGCGGTCTCGTCCAGCAAGCGCTCGTATATGCGCTTTGCGCTGTGTCGCTGCTTGCGCCATACGCGCTGGTCGCCGAGCAGGATCTCGTCGACGAAGGGCTTGTAAGGGTCAAGGATCGACGGGCGCGATTGCAGGCTCGGGGCCTGCGGCGAGAAATCGTCCATCGCGATGTACTTGCGGATCGTCGGTTGGGATATCCCCGTCCTGTGCTGTATCTCCGCATTGGAGAGGCCCCTTCTCGACATCTCTCGTATACTTTCGATCATTGGCATGCTGATCATCCTTCCTGCCTCCTATGCAATTGTCAGTTGGTAGCTGCAATTGCAACGGTAGGCCTAGCTGGTCGGCATGCCTTTGCCTTTTCTGAAATTCTTCGTTTCCGTAGATGAAAAGAATGGGTGCCGCACTAGCAACAATCAGATTGCCCTAAACAATATGGATTTCGCCAGAAAGGTTTCAGACTATCGCTTTCAGGCAACGGCTAGACGAGTTGTCTGCTCGCAAGCATTTCGGCTATGCGGTTATCGACGAGGTGCACTGCCTTTCCGAGTGGGGGCACGATTTCAGGGTCTCTTACCTCAAACTGTACGGAACCATAAAGAGATATTGCTCTGAAGCGCAGATCATCGCCCTCACTGCCACCGCCTCGAGAAACGTCCTCGAAGACCTTCTCTGCGAACTCGAAATAACGAAAGCCAACGTCCAGACGTCGACAAGCTTGGACAGACCGGAGCTCAAGTACCACATCGTGCGGATTGACGAGCAGGATCGTGAAGAGAGGCTCGATGCGATTCTCGATCAGATCGACGAGCATTTCCAGGAAACCGAGGGCATCGAATCAATATTTGAAGCACGGGGAATGGATTCTATCTGCGGAATCATCTTCTCAAACATAAAAAACAGCTCCAAGAGGCTTCCCGCGTCATGCGAAGGGGTTCTTGCCCACTTGAGGAAGCGGGGTATTTCCGCCGACTCCTATCATGCTGATAGAGGAGCAGAACGTACGCGCATCCAGGAGGAGTTCCTCGACAACCAGTTCACCGTCATGTGCGCCACGAAGGCATTCGGAATGGGCGTGAACAAGAAGAACATCCGGTATACGATTCACAACGGATTGCCTTGGTCGGTTGAGGCTTTCTACCAGGAGGCCGGGAGAGCCGGGCGCGATCCTGCGCGCAACGAATCCGAATGCTACATCCTATATTCGAACGAATCGGATCCAGATGATACTCGGCTACTATTCGAGGAGACCACCACCGTCGACGAGATCATAAGCCTACAACCGCACCTGGCAGGAGACCTCAACACGTTGTTCTACCTTTGGGGCAACAATCACGAAGACCTGCAAACCGAGCGTCTTGCGATAGTCGAAGTATTCAAATGGCTCCGCAAGAGACGTGGCAAGGATGGACATGTAATCGTCAAGGACGACTTGGTCAAAAGGCTCACGTGGGACGCCGTCAATGAAAGAGCTAAGCAGCGGGCTATGGCGACCAATACGACGACAACAGCAGAAGTGCGAATCGGAACGCAGGACGCCTTGTACAAGCTCGCCATCCTTGGAATTGTCCTCGATTGGACCGCCGACTTCAATGCAGAAACCTACGACGTCGAGATGCGTGAAATCAACGATGAGAGCGAGTCTTTCGTTAAGGCGGCATTGCAGGAGTACATCAAGAGGCACAACCCAACCTTCTCCTTTGACAATCCTTCGCCCGCCCATCGCAAGTACGTCGATGCGTATCGCGGTGCACCCAAGGGAAATAAGCTTATAGGCCTCATAGATACCTTGTTGCTCTGGACGAGCGACAACATAGTGTTCAGCAGGCGCCGCGCAATAGGAAACATGCTCGACCTTTGTCAGAGGGATTGCACCGATCAGGAGATACGCGACTACATCAACAGCTATTTCCGCCTCGACACCGAGAGCAACGACCAGCTCGACGCGATTGTCCGCGATGCGACGCGTGTCGATACCTGGTTGAGGTTGTTTACCACATATGAACTCACCGACGACCCCACCGTCCAAATCGACGTCCTCAAAGATCCGAAAGAGCTCGCCGCAATCGCAGCGCTCTGTGACCGCTATCGCGAAAGCTTCCATGCCAACATCGGTCTCGAATGGTCGACTATGATGGCGAAGCTTTTATCGGGAACTTTCGCCGAGGCGGATGTCGAGAGCCAGTTCTCGTTTGTCGCTTCCGAGATCCCGGAATACACCGGCCTGAATGTCGACGAGCTGTTCGAGAAAACCCTAGCTCTGCTTGTTAGCGCAGGCGAGGAGGCGAAGGACGCGTTCGGCTCGGCTGTCGTGAAGCACGCTCCGCAACGAGCTCTTCAGACGTACAAGGCACTCAACGACGTGGTCACGCTCAGATATCTGGTGGGCGAGGCTGACAATAGGCTCAAATCAACCTGGAAGAGAAGGAGTGAAGCATGAGCTCCCGAGAAGCGAACATTGAAGGACTGAACAACGCCATAGCGACGCTCAGCGAGGATGCGGAAGATCTGCACGGGCTGATAGAAAAGTCAACGAGCGAGCTCGAAAGCGCGACCGCTGCTGGCAACAGGGCGGCAGACAACGCAGATAGAATTATCGAGGCGTTGACGCCCTTGACAGAACTGCTCGAAGCTCAGCATCGCGACTCTGCAGCAATGCTAGACGAGGCGAAGAAGGCGTCTGACGAGCAGCGCGCTGCGACGACAGAGCAGATGGAGTCCCTGAGAGGCACAGTCGGTGAAACCCTGGAATCCGTCAGCACGATGACCGAGACCACGTGTAGCGAACTCAAGAAAACAGTCGAGGACTCCTTCGGCGAATTGGGAAAGATTCAAGATGAGGCTTTCGACGAGCTGAAGACGAAAACCCTCAAAGAGCACGAGAGGACTCGTGACGAGCTGCAAACGGATATGCTTGGATTCAAGAACGCCACCTCGTCGCGACTCGATAGCCTGGAATCCGAAATCACCAAAGCAGAAGGCGCTATTAAGGAGATCGACGGCAAGATTGCCGAGAGCGCGGACTCGGTCAAGAAGAAGCTCCTCATTCCCATCTATGCCGCAATCGGCTTGGGGGTCGTAAACCTTATCTGTCTCGCAATGCTGCTTATTAAATGAGTTAGCTGGCGAATCGGAACCGGGAGCGAGATTTGAGCAAGGTCGACAAATATACCGAGCGCGGCATAGCTTTCTTGGAAGGCGACGGCGTAGCCAAAGATTACGAGCAGGCGTTCTACTGGCTGAGCGCGGCATACGAGCTTGGCTCAAGCAAGGCAGAGACGATTCTTTGTGACATGCGCGCAAAGAGCCTGGGTGCTCCTTTTGATGGAGATGTGCCTGAAACCGCATCGTTGGACGATGGCCCGGATGCGTGCGGTGTAACAACTGGGACCCAAACCGTGGCTGTTTCGAACGTCAGAGCGGACGAGAGTCGTCCCGCCAATCCGAACAGATGCATCGCATGTGGCGAAGAGGCGCTGGTACCAAGTGAGGCTTTTGCCGGGGCAAAGCATTGCTCACCTTCCAGGGGCGGATGTGGGACGAACGTAATGATTCCCATCGTCGAGGACGGTCTCGCTCGCGGGGTTGCGCTACAGCCTTATCGCGAGCCCATTCCCGGGCGCCAGGAAAACACGTACTCGTCTCTGGGGTCGCTCATCCATATGATCAAATACGACACCAGGGTGGACGATGCTCTGAAAGCCGAAATGGTTAGGGAGATCGTCAGAAGAATTGGCGAATGCGGAGTAATCGAGCAGCTGGTGGACAAGCGCGTGATCCGCAATTTAGTCGTTGTGCCCGCCCCATCATCGAAGAGAAGAAAACTACAGCCGGTCAGCCTGTTGGCAGAGCTCGTCTCGGAAGGAAGATTCGGTTACGAGGAGGCTCTTAAGAAGAGGTCGAGGACCGAGTCCAAGAGCAGGCCGAAAGGCACGGAGCTCGCGCCCAATGACGTGAGCTGTAACGAGAGCGTGCGCGGGAAAACGGTTCTTTTGCTCGACGACACATATGGAGAGGGAGCGACTCTGCGGGCTTGCATACGCGCCTTAAAGGACAAAGGCGCGCAAGAGATCTACTTCCTCTCGCTTTGCAAGAACATCTACGGCGGGGTGAAAGGTAGCTCGGCTGATGACGACGATATTTATTAGCGGCTCAAGGGAGATACCGTTCGTTCCCGATGAGGTCAGAGAACGTATCGACAGAATAATCGGCTCTGACTTCGATATCGTGATTGGCGATTCGGAGCGAGGAGTGGATTCGGCGGTTCTGCGCTATCTGGCATCCAGAGCCTATCAGAACGTCTCGGTTTACACTGTGCACGAAAAGCCCCGAACGAAGCACGTCCTCGATACTTGGAGCGTCTGCAGAATCACGCCTTCCTCTGTCGTAAAGACCGATAAAGCAGGAAATGTCCGGAATGGACGTGAAATCGAAACCGCAAAGGATCGGGCCATGGGCGCGATTGCGGATTACGGGCTTGTGATCTGGCAGAGCACATACGTGAACCGTTTCGGTAATGAGTCAGCCAGCAAAGGCAGTTTGCGCAACATGTACCAACTACTCAGCAAGGGGAAGCCAGTCGTACTGTACAAGACCGCCGCGACGGACCTAGATGACATCTGCTTCGATTGCCATGAGCTCAAAACGCTCGAAGACCTACGCGAGATTGCGTTATCGGAACCTGGCGTTGTCGCAAGGGCGTTTGTCGAAATAGAGAAGAGAGACCCACTCAGCAGCCCATCCCTGTTCGACGAGGCGGAGTGAACAGGTTAATTCGTCTCGACAAGGAACTCCACACGAAAGAGAGGATTAAGGCATTCTTTCCGGCGCGGGCCCGGAGAGCCGAACCCGCGCCTTTCGTTGACGTTTACTTGCGCGGCTTGATGCGGGCCATGGGGCCGTGGACGTAGTTGTTGGAGTTCCAGCTGAAATCGCCGTCGTGATCCATCCATGCGACGTAGGGCAGGTTCGGATAGGCGACATCCTTCTTGCCGTCCGGAAGGTCGACCCACACCGAGATGCGATTGAACTCCGGCTGGCCGAAGCCAACGACCGGGTAGGCCTTCCAGTCGTCGTAATGCGAGAACATGTACGCCTCGTCGCCAATCTGAAGCTCGCCGACGGGCACCTCGACCGAGTCCAGGAACTCGCCCAGGCGTTCGCTCTCGGGCATCGCAGCGTCGAACCCGCGGACCATCTCGTCGAAGTCGTACTCCTGCTGCTCGACGAAGCCGTCGTAGAGGCCGATGCGGTCGACGATCTTCCAGCCGTCGATTACGTAGATGCCGTTGTCGCCGGGATCCATGCGCTCGTCGGTGGTGTACGGCCCGATGCCGACGCAGTTGGTGCCGCCGAAGAAGTTGCCGAGCACTTGGCACATGCGCGCCCATCCGTACTCGTCCTTGGCCGGGTCGCGGTAGCCCTTGAGCTCGCAGTAGCGGAGAAGCGGCTCGATGGTGTCGCGCCCGCCGTTCCAGTGGACGTACAGGCCAACCTTGCGCTCCGGCGTGGTGATGATAGCTCTGTTACCCATGATGATGACCTCCTTATGTTTCGACCCGCCCCTTGCGGGTCCGTTGGCACGTGATGCGCCGGGGTTCTCAAGGAACGCAAGGAGGAAAGCGGAAACCCGGAGGGCTCGAGTTTCCGGCCGCATCGATGGGAGTTGCTGGAAAGTTTTCCGCGCCTTGCGCGTCGCGGGGTCCTCGGCGAGTATCCGCGTCCCGGGTCGCACGGGCGGGATGCCGGGGAGGTCGGCCGAAACGGGAGACGGCGGCAGGTGCATGTGCGGGTGGGCTATCATCGTCGTAGTTGGAAAAGAAGGCGGAAAGGGGCGCCCATGGCAACGAGCAGCGCGCAGAAGCTCAAGGTGCTGCACGTGATGGACATACTGAGGACGGAGACCGACCCGGAGCACGGGCTCACCATGCCGCAGCTGATCGAGCGGCTGGCGGCCAGGGGCATCGACGCAGAGCGCAAGGGCATCTACCGCGACATCGAGACGCTGCGCGAGTTCGGCATGGACATCCGGCAGCTAAAGCGCCAGCCGGTGCAGTACGCGCTCGCCGAGCGGGACTTCGAGCTCTCGCAGCTCACGCTGCTCGTCGACGCGGTACAGTCGAGCAGGTTCCTCTCCGACGGGGCGTCCAAGGCGCTCGTGAAGTCGGTGCGGCAGCTGGCCTCGGCCGAGGAGAGGAAGGCGCTCAACAAGCAGGTGCACGTGCACGGGCGCCCCAAGAGGCAGGACCAGTCGGACTTCGTGGCGGTCGACCTGCTACAGGACGCCATGGCCCGCAAGAGCAAGGTGTCGTTCCGCTACTACAAGTACGGCGCCGGCAAGGAGCGTGTGGCTCGCAGAGACGGGGCCGCCCACGTGGTCACGCCGGTGAACCTGACCTACTCCGACGGCAACTACTACCTGGTCGCCTACAGCGCAGCCGACGGCGAGATCCGCAACTACCGCGTGGACCGCATGGGGCAGATCGCGGTGACCGGCGAGGCCGTCGACCGCAACGAGACGATCGCCTGCTACGACCCCGACGAGGCGGCGAGGACCGCCTTCGGCATGTACGACGGCGAGCGCGCCGTCATGACGCTGGAAGTGGACGCCGACCTGATGAACGTCGTGGTGGACCGCTTCGGCCGCGACGTGGACGCAGTGCCCTCCGTCGACGGCAGGACCGCCATTGTGACCGTCCCCGTGCGCGAGAGCCCGGTCCTCTATGGTTGGCTCGCGACACTTGGCGATGGTGCAGAGGTCCTGCATCCTAAAACGCTGCGAGATAACTACGCTGGCAAGCTTAGAGGAATTTTAGGGAAATACGAGATCGGTCTTGGGCGGTAAGGCCGAGAGGCATGCGGTTAAGCACGCCTCGCTACTTGGCTTAAACTCGGAAGGGAAAGATCGGTTTTGCCTCCGAGAACGGAAACAAGAGCTGCTGCTACGAGACCGACCGCAATCGATGACGCATAGATGATATGAGCGCGAAAACGCTTGCCGTCTGCATCGATGGAACGCATTATCTGAACAAGTTCCAACGATTGCCCAATGAGCATCTCGCTCTGCTCGAATGCGAGCCTTTCGGTCTCGAGCTCGCGTTGGATGGAATCTATGATCGAGGCGCAGGTCTCAAGGCAAAGGCGCGTGTCGGCATCACTGCCAGCGAGGCATTCTGAGACAATTCCCGCATAGTGGCCGACGATCTCGGTTATTGCTGTTGAGAGGTCTGGAAACTGTTCGAGGGCCTTTTTGGCAACATCGGGGTCTATATCGGGAAGCGCCGACACGAAGCTCGCGAGCTTGTCTTTGGACATATGGCGGAACGAAGGAATGCCGAGCATCTTCAGCAGATCCTTCTCGTCGATTCGACGTTTAATCTTCATAGGGGGATAACGCCTCCTTAAGATGAGCGGTGTATCCGGCCACAGCTGCTTCGTAATCCTCGACAAGGCTCGCGAACGAGCGCTTCGAGGCGGGGTGCCTCGCCCACGAACCGCCTCTCGCCCAGAGCTCGCCGAGCGGGCGCGTAATCTGGATTTGAGAGCCGAACCCGCATAGCCATCTGTAGAACGTAGGAGACAACTGAACTGATACGAGCAAATAGCCATATTCGATGCCGTTCTCGCCGATTGCGACGTTTTCGAACTTGCATGCATGGCCAAATCTGGCGAGCACGTTATTTGAAGCAAGCGCGCTTACCCTGAGAAACAGGTACCGCTCCACGCCATCGCCGAACATGTCGAAGGTCTGGGTAATTCTGCGAGGCACGCTACGTCTAAGAGCCTCAATCTCCTTGTTGTTCTCGGCGGGCTCATCTAGGATTCTTGGATTTCTGATTCGGTCTAATCTCCTGCTGAAATGCTTTCTGGGAAGCTCTGCGTTCGGAGATTCGGGCCATGTTTCAAGGTAGTAGTTGCCATTGCTGAATATGAGCGCAATAGGCGTCTCGTGAAACTCATGCCCGCCATCGGGCGCATCGAGGAGGTGCTCCCTGCCATCGAGACCATAGAAGCAATATCCAAACCCCATCTTCTTCCCGCGCTCAATAGATAGAGTAGCTACGTCTGCCGCCTCGAACACATCTGGCTCTGTCGGGCGAGGACGCTCGTCAACGTAAACCTCGCCGACGATCCTGTCCTGCTGGTACACAGAAACGAGTCCTTCCAGAGCCTCGCAGAGATGGCGGCATTCGTCTAGAGTGATGAACTTGCAAGTGCGGACAATATTGATGAGCAGCCTCGCCTGCGCATCGGTAAGGAAGGCCTTTGTGCACTTGAACCCGCTGGACTTGCCGCGAGACGGGCGCTCGATTTCGACAGCGGGTATCCCATTTTCCGTTAGAGCCTTGATGTCGGCGAGGACCGAGGGCTCCGAAGGACGCTTGCCCGACTCGCCGCGGGCGGCGAGTACGTCGCGGATTTCGGAGGCGGTCAAGCCGTGGTGCGCATCGGTGAAACCCATGAGGATACCCAGGATGCACAGCAAACGCGAGCGCGCATCATCTTGAAGCCCAAGTGAGCCGGGAAGCATCTCGGCAATTTCTTCTGTAGTCAACACTTCATCCATCACAAAACCTCCTGGCGCACATTATGAGGGGCAACACGTTCCAATATCATTCAGGGCTTTCAAAATGACAAAGCAATATTTTAGTCATACAGCCTATTGGGCTGTAGGCGGGAGCGTGGCGTGGTGAAATAATACGAATGGCCGGAAACGGGATGCCTGCAAAGACCGACACCTTGTTCACCTGCCAAGATTTATAATGAAAATACACGGTTTTAGTAACCTATGCTCGTCCCTACCGGGCTACTTTCAAGGAGAGGACATCATGGCAAAATTCAACGCTGCAGATTTTACCGTCGCCAAGGCAAAGCCGCTGCCAATCATCATGCTGCTTGACGAGAGCGGCTCTATGGGCATGTCTCTCGGTGCGGAGCAGGGTACAAAGATTGACGTTTTAAACAAGGCGGTTAAAACGATGCTCGCAACCCTGTCGCGCGAAGAGACGCAGGCATCTGAATTCCTCGTTTCCATCATCGCTTTCGGCGGTTCTGGGGCCCATTTTGTGGAAGGAGCGCGCTCCACTACCGCTGCAGGCGTCAACTACCATGACTTGCTACCAAGCGGAGGAACTCCTCTTGGCGCCGCGCTCAGTATGGCCAAACAGTTTGTTGAGGATAAGCAGGAAATCCCCTCCCGCTCTTATAGGCCTCTTGTTGTGCTCGTCTGCGACGGTATGCCTAACGATAGCTGGCAAAACCCGTTGAATGAGTTTATTGGCAACGGTCGTACTGCCAAATGTGACCGTATGGCACTTGCCATCGGCTGTAGTGAGGGCAGCCCCGAATGGGCAATGTTAGAGCAATTCGTAGAGGGGACCGATAATCCCGTGTTCACCGCTGACCAAGCTGGTGAGATAATCAAATTCTTCAAGTTCGTGACGATGAGCGTTACGCAACGCACGCAATCTCAGAATCCCAATCAGCTTATTCCTGCTGAACAGGTGCTCAGGCTTCAATCTGGCGAGAAAGCCATCGAAAAAGCTGACGCAATAGCGGATTATGCCGACAGTGTCGAAATCTTTGACGCGGTAATTGTCGAAGAAGACGAAGACGAAGAAGAGGGCTTCAGGTGGTAGACTCCGCAACCATCGTATGCGACACCTCGGGAAGCATGTCTGAATGTGGCAAGCGCTTCATCGCGCGTACAACGTTGCGTACGATTGGTCAGTACTATCAAATGCTCAATCCTAATGCCAAACTCAGTCTGATTGCGTGGAACGATGAAGTCAGGCAGCTTCCGTGGAGCTACGATAGCGATTTGCCCGAAGAACTCATGAACTGTTCAGGGTCTTCAAACGTGGGAGCACTTATCGACGTGCTTGGCAATAGTGGCAACGAGCCAGTCATCATCCTCTCTGATGGTTACTGGAATGATTCTGCTGGACAATTCGATAAGTGGGCTAGCTCTTTCAGGGAAAACGATTTCCGGGTGGTGCTCCTTGGGGCAGACGCAAACCTGAAGAGTGCGAAAAAATTTGCATACGCAGCGGAGCATTTGCTTTCTGCACTCGAGGAGTTCGGTGAGTAAGCATGGGATATTGGGCAAGCTTCGGCGCAAGCGTCATAGGACCTGGTCACATTGCCACCCGCACGCCAAATCAAGATTCTTGGACCTCTTTTCACCGTTCGTTCTGCGACGGCATCGTCGTGTCTGACGGCCTCGGTTCGAAAGAGTTCTCTCATTTTGGGAGCACGGCTGCTTGCATGGCTGTCGAAAGAGCCGTGTTTAGCACGTGGATAGGCGAATGTACAGTTTTTGATCAGGACTTTCTCGACAGCATCAAAGATTGCTGGCTCGAGCATATTGCACCTTTCGAACCGCATCAAGCTGCTGCTACCTGCTTGTTTGGCATTGTCTTTGAATCAATGGTGTGGATTGGACAACTTGGCGACGGCTGTGCCGCTGCAGTAAAAAGCGACGGCGAGATCACGATGCTGACAGACGACAAGGCTGATAGTTTTTCTAATATGACCGATTCGTTAGCGGCTTCTTTAACAGCTGACAAGTGGAAGCTTGTGGGAATTCCGGAAGACGAATGCGAAGCCATCGTCCTCTGCACCGATGGCGTGTCCGATGATATTGACGGATTGGATGCCCTGGCCGATTTCTTGAGGAGCTTCTCTCGAACAGCCTCGGAAATGGCAACGATTGTTGCAGCGAGGGAAGCTAAAGCAATGCTTGAAAACTGGCCTACACCAAAGCATACGGACGACAAAACTATCGCCTGCCTTATAAGAAGGGAGGCATAGGATGGCCGAAAGCTTTTTGTCTAGGACCGGCGAGATTCGCATTGATGAGTTCGGTAACGTATTTAGTCTACGTAACGAACTTTCGCGCGGAGGGCAAGGCGTCGTATACCGTACAAAAGACCCCGATCTTGCCATCAAGCAGCCTATTGACCCCACTACCGGTGAGGTTGATTTAAATTCAAACATGAGAAACGTTTTTCGTGGCGTACGATGCCTGCCCATTCCGAAAGATGCAAGAGTTGCTCTCCCGTTATCGATCCTTCGCGACGAGCCTGGTTACGTTATGAGGCTTCTCAGGGGAATGAGGTCATTTGATAGTGCCTTTTACCTCAAAGGTGACGCAAAAGAAGCAATACGAGATGCGGATATGCCGGGATGGCTACAGGGGGCCGATCGAGAGCTGGCCATCTCTTTGATTCACTACAGCAAGACTGGCTCGACCAAGAGAAGACTTCTTGCTCTGGCGGGTTGCGCTGCGGTACTGGGAAGGCTTCATTCCAACGGTTTGGTTTACTGCGATTTGTCACCAAAAAATGCTTTTATAGACAACAGCACAAACGAGGTCTATCTAATCGATGCAGACAACCTTAGATTTGAGCGGCAACGGGGTGGGTCCTCTGTCTATACTCCGCGGTTTGGGTCGCCGGAAGTTGTGCAAGGGCTTTCTGCATCACGTGAAGTATCCGATGTATGGTCCTTCGCCGTTATGGCGTTTGAAATGCTTGTCCTCAACCATCCCTTCGTTGGATTAAAGGTGCTTGATCCTGACAATTCTGATGGCGGGTGGGATTCTGACGAGGAGATCACCGCGGATGATTTTGGTGATCTGGATGAAAGGGCATATGCCGGAAAGTTCCCATTTGTCGATGACGAAAACGACGACAGCAATGCAGCGCAGGGTGCTGGGCTACCCAGAGAGCTAGTTCTTACGCCCATGTTGCGATGGATGTTCCAGCAGACGCTAGGCTATGGCCGCACGGAGCCCTATCGCAGAACGCCCGCTTCTCTCTGGGCGATGGCGATGGCCCAGGCCCACGACCACTCGTTGATTTGTCCTGCCTGCGAGATGTCCTACTACTCCGACGAAAGCCGATGCCCTTATTGTGATGCAGACCGGCCGAAAACCGTAACGCTTGAGAGCAGCTGCTGGGACATGGTTATCCAGAAAGGCGAGGGTGATGTGGTTGTTCCGCACAGACTTCTGCATCCATTCGATTTACAGCATTACAACGACACGACAGAGTATCAGCTTGATATAAATTTCAACGACGAAACAGTCGCGCCGTCTCGGGGCTATGCTGACCCGTCAGCACTTTTCGATTTCGAGTTTTCCGAGGAGGGCCGATGAAATTCCAAGACCTTCCTGTGCCCATAATGTCGTTTCGACTTAAAACGAACGATAAGATACCGCAACCTAAAAACGCCAAGCCTCTGCCAGTAAAATTCCTGAAGCCGAGCGAAGCAGCTTTAGGTGAGTTCGATTTATTCGTCAACAACGTCATAATCCATGCCAAGGCGGTAGACAAGGCAACTTCGGCCAGATTGGATGGCGAGCTCTCCTTAGGGCGAGAGTTTCTTGCACAAATGGAGCCCCAGCTGCATGACGGTAGCTTTGAGCTGCAGATTGCGTTCTTCTTTCAGCGTCGCGCAGAAATGGGAGATGTCGAAATAGCCGTTGATGAATACATGACGGAACGATTCAAGAAAATTGATAGGGCTCCTTGGCGCAAGGACGATGACGCCATCCGCAAGCAAATGCGAAACGATTTTAACTTCAGGCATGGGGATGAGAACTATTTCTTTATCGTGACCGGTTCTGCGCTCGAAAACGATATTTACCTTGCCGAAGCCGCTGAGCACAAGGAGCCCAAGTCAGCTGCCCAAGATAACGAAGGGGAGTCGCTCGCATCATATTCAAGCTCCGCTGCGCCCATCGGGAAATCCTTCGGCATCGTTGGTCGGGATATATTCTTTTCTGCTACTGAAAGAAATTTCCCCGGCATCGGTGACATATATGTCGCAAGCAAGATGACCAAACGCGAGAATCGCTCTGGACGAAGCGTGAGACTGGCGCATGGTCGACTGTCTTTTTCTGATCTAACACAGACGGGCGGGATAGCAGATATGGCGCGCGCTCAAGTAGAGGCGCTATCTAACGAGAGTTCCACCTACCTAAAAAAATGGGATGAATACGGTGATCAAGAGGGCGGATTCCTTCTTGAGAAAGCAAGAAAATACGGGGTTCTTTTCTACACTAACGCAGAGCAGGGACTTGATGAGACGACAACCGTTCAACTTGTTAGCTCGAGTGTTGGCGAGAAAGCATTTACCGAAATTGCAATTAGCGGGATCGAATCCGTTGACCTCGTAACGGAAATCCCTTCCTATCTAGAAAACCTTGATATGTCCTTCGAGGAATTCGTATCGGAGCTCATGAGTGAGAACCGCGAACAGCGAGCATCGGGCAGAGCGCGTGAAGAAAAGAAAACCTTCAAATTTGTACGGTTCAACGAGGGGACCAACAAGCTAACTCTCCGCGCTCATGGATTGCCACCGAGCGGACAGCTCATTTTGTCTATCAGCGGCGACACCGTTCAAATCAAACGAAGAGAAGAAGCCAGAAAACGAATAAAGGATTGCGATTCGGCAAACCCTCAGCTTGCGTTGATACTCGAACCGGGACAGTCAATTACATCAACAAGGGTCCCAAGCAGGGTGACCGCTTTGAACGCATCCGTTAGACGAAAGGTATTTCCAAGCAATCCTCCTACGGATTCGCAAATCAAGGCTATCGACATTGCGCTCAATACTCCCGACATTGCCCTTATCCAAGGCCCGCCGGGGACTGGCAAGACCACGGTTATTACAGCTATTGTCGAGAGGCTAAACCAGATTTGTGCCGAAAAAGGAATCAATGTCAAAGGCCAAGTTCTGTTGAGCGGTTTTCAACATGACGCCGTCGAGAACATGATTAGCAGAATGTCGCTAAACGGCCTTCCCTGCGTGCCAAAGTTCGGGAAGAGCTCTGCGGATAAAGATGCGGGAAGAGAGAGCTTCTTCGAGAACGCACTTGCTGAATGGTGCCAGGAAGTAGCGGTCAAGATCCGCGCGAAGAACCCCAGGATAGACGAGGCAGGTAAATCGTCTCGCGCACAGATGTTGGCCCTGCAGTACAGCAAGGCTCCTAGTGCGGCACTGGCAATCGAGCTGCTCCAAGAAATCATCGATGCCCCTATCTCAATAACTGGCTCTTCGCTACGAGATAGGGCGCAAAGCGAGCTATCCAACCAAAAGGATCGCGAAAGGCTTGGAAACGCCAACGTACAGCTTTCGGCGGTGCGGCTTCTGCGCGTGAAAGCGGAAAGCTTCCTTGACGATGGGCCAGAAAGAGCAGAGGATGTCCTTGAAGAGCTATACGATTTCCTAGAGCCCCCCGAGCGAAAGCTTCTTAATAAAGCAAGTGTGTGGAATATCTCAAGAGGAGCACCTCCTTTCCTCAAGGATCTTGTTGCGCTGAAAGCAAGGCTACTGGAAAGGCTATCCGTCCCTCCTGTGTTCTATGTAAACAAACCAAACGAAGTAGTCCTACATCTTGCTGAAGAATTCATAGATGCGAGCAAGAAGCCTAGGCTATCTGGCTCTGATGAAGAGCTGCGCATACTTTCGGAGTTTGTAACAGATCTCGAAAACAACCATTACGGAATGATTGACGCAGTTGCTGAATATAGCTTTGCCTTCGCGGCGACCTGCCAACAAAGCTCAAGCATGATGATGCTTGAAGCGAAGGCGACCGACGATGGGCCTCCGGAGTTCGTGTATGAGTATGTAATAATCGACGAAGCGGCACGTGTGGCCCCGCGCGATCTGATGATCCCCATGTCACAAGGGAAGAGAATCATCCTTGTCGGGGACCATAGGCAATTGCCGCATATAATTGATACGCAAATCGAAGAAGCAATCAAACATGAAAACGCGGACATGTCGGACTTGGATTGGCTTGAGAAATCCATGTTCGAGCAACTCTTTACCGAACGAGTTCTCGAGTTGGAAACCGACAAGATTTGCCGCCATGTAACACTCGATACGCAATTCCGCATGCACCCGCTACTTGGAGACTTCATAAGCAGGAATTTCTATGAGCGTTATAGCGAAGGCAAAGAAAAGGTTAAATCCGGTCTTGGCCCCCAATACTACGCACACAACCTTCCGGGAACTTCCAACAAGCCCCTTGCGTGGATTGACGTACCTAGATTCAAGGGCAAAGAGAAACGGGATGAGAGCTCCAGCCTCTACAGGCAGGCTGAGGCTGATGCCATAGTCGCTCAGATAGACGAGTGGCTCGCAACAGACGAAGGAAGCAAACTCAGCTATGGCGTAATCTCCTTCTACAAAGGGCAAGTTAGAACTATCAAGGAAGCGCTTGGCGACCGAGTTGATGGGAGCAAAATCCGCGTTGGCACCGTCGATTCGTTTCAGGGAATGGAGTTCGATGTCGTATTCCTCTCAATGGTAAGAACGCTAGAGGACGGCATCGCCATTCATGAGCTCGAACTTGAGGAAAGACTCGAGCAGGTCACAGAACAATACGAAGAGGCTGTTAATCAGGAGCGAGTTGACCAGGGCGGATTCCTGGGCAGATTCCGAGCTAATAGGAGCAGCCAAACGTCGCCCATTCAAACAAGAACAGTGACGCGAACAAAGGAGGTAAAGCGCCCTGTTTACAAACCGAGACCGCTAGTATGGCCTTCGGGAGATTCCAAAGAAGCCAAGGAGGCGCGCAGGCGATTCGGGTTCTTGACGATGTACAACCGCCTGAACGTTTCCATGAGCCGACAGAAGAAATTGCTCGTTGTCGTTGGAGATAGCAATCTGCTTAAAACTGATTTGTCCGACAAGTACATACCAGGACTCGTGGATTTTTACTTGCTCTGCTGCGCAGAGGGGGTGATGATACCGTGCAAGTCAGGTATCTAGATTTCGGAGACGTAACGCCGAAAGCGGGCATAATTGGGGCAGCACGACATCTCGAATGGCCAGTCAACGGTTATCGCGTCAGCCTTCCCCGAAACATCAGCGACGAAGACAGCTTGAATCCGTTTGAGAGGGTTGTCCTCGGAATAATGCGCGCAACACGGATCCGCGATGTTAATTCAATATCAGCTAAAACGTGCTTGGAACCGGATTTCGTTGAAGGCGTTCTGCTCCGCTTGCGTGATAAGGCGCTTCTCGACGAGCAAAACAGAATCACCGATACCGGTAAGGAAAAGCTAGACGACGAAGGCGGGCTGGAGCTAAGGACGGCGTGGCTATTCCGCGAGCTCGTATCGGGCAAACTTCTCCCGTTCATCCATCTGCCTCAGAACGATGAGCCGCCCCGTTGTAAGAAAGAGCCGTCCCATACCAAGCCAATGCGTGCATCAAAACTACGATTCGGGCCGCCCACGCCGGAAGAGGCGCTCGCAGCGATGCGTGAGACGAAACGCAGAGTCGAGGGGTACGGAAAGACAATCCGCCTACCGAGAGTCGGCCAAATCGATATAGGGCCCAACCCAGAGAGGTTCTCCCTCGATTGCCCCATAGTCATGAGGGATTCAGATGGGCGATGGCGCATAGCGGATCCTTTCGGCTACGGCTATTCAAGAGAGCTAGAAGCAACTTTTCTTCAGGAGATGGGCGAAAACGAAGAGCTATCTGACTGGCTGATGGAATGGAGCGATAGCCTTATCGTTGAAAATGGCGATTCGGCTGATGACAGCAAAGCAGCATACGCAAGCCAAAGCATTCGAAAGCTCTATCCGGGCCTTTCCCAAAACCTGCGGGTACGTAAAGACGGAACAAGAACAATAGGCCAGATTTATGCGGCAATTGAATGGGCCCTATTCTATTCCTGCCGCATAAACGGCTTTGACGACAAGGTGCCAGAGCTAAGGTTCTCTTCGCCAAGAGATCAAATCGACATGTTTAGAGGGGCCATGACGGCCATCGGATGCGACGGCTCGGGTTTCATCGCGCCAGTCGATAAGCGGAATATTAATAACTATCTGTCCGGCACGCCTGAGATGAGGGTTGTTCTACCCATGTCTATACTGCAAGCAGAAGACGACCCCTCTCATCCGCTCCGGGTGTTCTGCCATGCGCACCCTGACTTTGTGGCTCGAATTGGACGAATGAAAGCCCGCAGAGACGCCCCCCTTCACGGCGGGGAGAGTGATCGCTTCGTGCAAAGCGGCGAGCCCGACGATTTATTCATGAAAGAGCTTGTCTCTACGCTATTGCCTGCAGTGAGATTCGACGATGCTAACCAGCTACGTAATGGGGACGCTGACAGCACATTCAAGAACGTCAACTTCAATGCAGAGAACAGCATTATGGGAGAATTCGGCCCTGCTGTACCCTATCTAAGAATGACACGAGGTACGCGTGAGGCGCTACTAAGCGCAGAGCGCTTCTGGATCACCTTCGAAGGCGAAGAGAACTTGCAGCTCTTGGTTAACGAGTACTACGCTGCGCTGCAATCAGTCTTAGACGCGGAAATTCTTTCTGACAGGGTTAGCCGTCCAGACAGCAAATTGTTCGACCCATGTTCGACGGCAACTAGCAGATGTGAGAAGTTGAATTTAGGCACCCTTCCAAGAGGGCTCTTGAATGCAAAGCGAACGTTCATTCAAGATGCCCTGCAGGGCGGGGGGAACCATACGCTCGGTCCATCGCTGATTGTATATCTAGCGCTTGCTGACGAAGAAAAACTTGTTTCAATCGAGGAATCCGTTCCTGGTTTTGTTGATGACATTTGCGAACTGATAGCAATTCGTGGTCACGGCAATGGCGTGATTCCTGGGTGCAAAGAGGATGCAGGGAAATACAGAGCTTTTGCTTTTGACGTTATAAAAGCCATATTGGAGGTTTAGATGAGCGCAAGGAAGAAGAATCGCAACCGCAATACTTGGAGCCCGCAGGACGATCTCGCTTTTGAGATGGCCAAGCGTGACGAAGCTGCTGCTGCAGAGGACGTCAAGAAGGCGGAAGCGGAACAGGCTAAGTCAAGCGAAGCTGAGGCGCCAAACGAGGAACCAGTTACTTCGACGATTGACGAAACAGCTCTTCTCGAACGCGAGGAGGCTTTGAGGTCAAAGCAGTCGAATCTTGACGAGCGCGAGAAAGAGATCAAAAAACGGGAAGACGCCTTAGCGGAGCGCGAAGCGCAAATAGTCGAGCAGGGCATCACCCTTGAAGCAAAAGCCAGTGAGCTGGAACAACTGGAACTAGATGTTGTAGAACGCGAAACCGCCGTGAGAAAAGCTGAGAGCGAGCGCGACGAAGGCTATCGACTCGCCAAGAGCAAGCACGACCAACTGCTCCAAGATGAAGACGAAAAGTCGAAAAGCACTATTGCGCAGCGCGAGCAGGAGGCAATCAAGGCCCTTCAAGAAAACCTTGCGAGAATCCGATCCGAACATGATGCCTCGCTGAAAGAGGAGCTGAAAGCGGCTCGGGCTAGTATTGCCGCTGAGAGGGCCTCTTGGAAAGAAGAGTACAAGCGCCAGTCGGCAGAGTTGGCAACAATCAGATCCGAGATCGACAAGCAGCGCGGAGCTCTTGATGCCCAACAAAGTGAGCTGGATCGACGGATCGAAGACTTTGATTTGGAGCAGCTTGGATTCGATCGTCAGCGAAAGCGCTTCGAAGACCGATTGGAAGAGAAAGAGGGGAAGCTTGACATTATTGCGGAGGAGCGAGCGCAAGCGCGAAAAGACGAATTTGAAGCGCTCGAACAAGCTAACCGCGATGAACGTGAAAGGCTTCTCAAGCAGCTAAGGACTCAGGACGAATTGCTTGCGTCATACGAGGAGCTGCGGCGGCAGCTTGGAGGGAGGTCTCCTCAATCGGTCCTTGCAGAATTAGACGACCTACGAGGGGAGATAGCCCGCCTGAACGACGACATCGCCTCTGGAGCTGCAGCGCAACAAATGCAGAGCCGTATTGACGATGCGGAAAACAGATACCGATCGGCGGTCCAACGGATAACGCAGCTGCAAGAAGAGCGAAGCGCCGATGCCGCTGACCTGATGGATTTCAACGAGATGTATTTCAAGCTGCAGGAGGCAGAGCAAAAGCTTGAATACGCAGACAGAATTGCAAAAAACGCCTCAGGCGAGGTTGCCCGTTTGAATCAGGAACTCGAACGCTATCAATCTGCTTACGAAAAACCCGAGGCTTGGCAAGCGCGAGTAGCGGAAATCGAAGTGCCTTTCATCGAAATCGATACAACTATCCCTGAAGACGGATCGCCGAATCCTGGACGACCAGCGGAACCGGATGAGGAGAATCCGTTAGGCGAGCTTGAATGGCTTGATGGGGTATATGCTGCATGCGAGAACTATGGGCTGCACTTTAACCCCAGGCTGCTAAAGGCTTTTCACACTTCACTCAAGACCGCTGAATGGTCCCCCCTCACTGTTCTCGCAGGTGTTTCTGGCACTGGTAAATCAGAGTTGCCGCGGCTCTACGCCCATTTCGGTGGCTTGTATTTTGCGTCCGTAGCCGTTCAGCCGAATTGGGATAGCAAAGAATCGATGCTCGGCTTTTTCAACTCGATTGAAAACAGATTCGACGCTGAACCCATCCTGCACTTCTTGGCGCAAAGCCAAAAAGACTGGGTTTTCACGTCTGAAGATACGGAAGGGTACCCTGGACTAAACGAAGCGGTATGCCTCGTGCTTCTCGATGAAATGAATCTTGCGCATCCCGAACTGTATTTTGCCGAGTTTTTAAGCAAGCTTGAGGAGCGACGTGGCCGGGATCGCGATCATCTCCCCTGCCTAGATGTGAAGATAGGCACGGGTATGACGCATCAAATCCAACTTGGAAGAAACGTGCTTTGGACGGGCACCATGAATCAAGATGAGACGACCAAATCGCTATCCGATAAGGTGCTTGATCGATCCATCGTTTTGAACTTCCCACGGCCAACAGAGCTCAAGAGACGCGCCAGCGTAAAATCGCTTGATGAGAAGAATCGCGGAGAGCTGCTTCACATCGACACATGGAACAGCTGGAAAGTCCAGAGCTCGCAGTATCACGAGAAGAAGAACCCAACCGGCTTCCGCGATGAAGAAATCCTCCCATACAAGCGATTCGTCGAGGAGATGAACGAGGCTCTCGGCGTCGTTGGCAGGGCAATTGGACATCGCGTTTGGCAATCGGTCGAATACTATATGGCGAGTTATCCAGAAGTCAGGCTCAATGAATTCGGTAGCCGGGACCGCAAGCAGGCAATGCACATTGCCTTCGAAGATCAAATCGTCCAGAAGATCATGCCCAAGCTGCGAGGAATCGAGACGTCTGGCGAGAGCGAGAAAAGGTGCCTGATTCCGATCAAGAATTTGTTGCTCCGCGGTGTCGATATGCCATTCGATTTGACCGAAGATTTCGAGCTCGCCTGCAAGCTCGGATATGGCCAGTTCGTGTGGCAAACAGCAAACTATCTCAAGGACGACTCCGCACAAAACGATGACGAACGATAGACGCATTTAGGCTTAACGGCATGAACTTAGAGGAACTATACAGAGGGTACGCCGAAGGCGGTAACGAGAGAAAGCGATCAGAGGGATTGCTGTCTCAAACGCACTGGATTTCTTCTTTGGTCGATTTCGACCCAAAGACCGGAAAGGCTCTGCCTGTGAATTTCACAGAGCTCCTTCGCCGCTCTTGCTCAATCGACAGTGATGAGTTTCCGAAAGATAGGTTCTGGCATCTTTTGGAGCATAGCCGACGTGCTGTTACTCGAATAATGGACAACCTTTCCGAAGAACCGCGTCGCGAAAATGCGTACATGCCGATTCGATCGGTTCGTGAGCTCGATACGGCAAGCTTCGTGGCATTAAGCCGGCGTCCGGGAAGGAACATCCGCGAGAAATTATCCGACAAGCCATATATGCAGGCAGCCCATCATTATCAATCAGTTGATACTCCCGAAAATCAGTTGTTTAAAGCCTATGTTAAGAGAATCGCTGAGATTCTTGAACTGCGAAAAGAAACGCTCGAAAGCAACGACCCGTTGTTACCGCGCATTAAAAGATGGCTCAAGACGGACGATGCGCTTTCTATCTCGCGCTGGCAAAACCTGCCGCCAAATAACACGCTTCTATCTCACAGGGATTATCGAAAGATCTGGGATTCTTGGAGATGGCTCCAAGCCATCGATGACGATGTCAACAGAGACAATGACAACTATACCGCAAGATGTGATCTGAAAAACTATTGGGTCCAGCTGGCTAACACCTACCTTACGGAAGAAACGCAGTTTGCCGAAATGCCCGTTTCGGTTGATTGGGCACATTTCGCCATTAATCCTTGGATGAAGGAGCCTGTTAGACGCAGAGCGCAAGCCTTTCGGAAGCATGCCGACTTGCCATTGCACTATGAGCCAGTTTGCGTTGATTTAGCACGTCTCTACCCCGCTTATGCTTGCGATGAAGAATTCGAAGTGATGGATGACTCATTTGTTTGGCAAGAATGGCATGAAGCAGACAACCCTTCGAATGACGTTGACATTTGTCTTTTCGAGTCCGATGCGTTCTACGAGGATGCTTCGATTACTACAGTTACTGCGCCAGACCTGTTCTTTTCAAGACGACATGACGAAGAGAGCCTCAACATTGCTGCAGGTGCTTTTGCGGGGCGCTTAAAGGACGCGTTCCCTACGGAAGCGCTCGTTTGGCTAACTCCAGACTGCTTGAATGAATTCGAGCTGGTGATTATCAGGCGCAACATCAACGCCTATTATTCAAAAGCGGAACCTCTTCCACGGTCTGTTGCGGCGGTGCTGGAGCATGTGGATTATAGTGAGATAACTCACGAAGGCTATTCTGTCGCAATCATCGATGACGTAAATGGCGTGTCGAGCGTTACGGTGCTTACGGCGTCGTTCGATCCTGACTTACTGAAAGCCTTGCCCGAAACGCATGGGTATATGTGGGAACGGGAGATACCGCAGACAGAGAGTCGGGAAGCTTCTAGCAAGCACGTCTATTGCGAGATAGCACAAGTTGACGAATCGGGAACATGGAGGAACGATTACAACCCTTATGGCGTCGACCGCGGTGATGTCGAGGACGTTGTCGTTGCTGACGAAAACGGGCACTTCGATTTAGTCATTGGTCTGAACGCCAGTCCCGTTGTTGGCGGCTTGCGCCTAATGAAACTGCAAGCCAAAGCTGGTAATCGTACTATTTGGCGCAATCGAATTCCCGAACTCATGACGCCCGCGACAGATGAGAATGGCATTTCTTACGATCATTATTTCGTCAGTAGGGACGACACCAAAGTTGACCCTGTAAGAGGACGACCTGTACCAATTCCACAAGCCGAAAGCTTTACCATACCCGCTTGGCGAGAGTTCATACCCTTATATCAAGGAGGGGAAGGTGCTGCGCCGCTGGAGTATGCGGCCAAGCTCACATCTCCCGACATCCCCTATAACGACGAGATAAAATGTCACCTGAAGATGACCTATACGTATGGCGCTGACAATCCATACGATCTGACTTTCATACCATTCGATGCGTCACTTCGCGAAATACACGTCGAGTGGAGACCGAAGGCCGCGATGTCCGACGACAGTTCCGTTGGACCCTCTTACCCGACGCCGCTTACTTGGGACGACTTGAAGAATCAGAGGAAGCCATCCGGAGATAAGTGCGACTTCATCGAATGGGCCGAGGATTCTTCCACGCGCCTTCAACGAGAATTGATCATCCCCCCACTTCTTACTGGTTATTTGAAATTCGCTTGGAAGGGGGAAAAGCCCCGTCGGTATAGCTTCATCGTCCACGACGGAACAGAGACGTATGTAAAGGAAACGAGTCTTAGGAAGGTGTCATGTGATGAACTGACCAGATACTCGGAGGTCTATTTCTACGTGAAGACTGGAGCAGATGGCAGAACCCATGCGGCATACGTGTCTGACAGTCCCGACGTCACCGTTTCTTCCTGGAGATATAACGCTAAATCGATAATTGGGTTGATAAGGCGCAATCTCTTTGTTCCGTATGGCAAAGTCTGGGCTGACGGACGTAGCCTTAATGACGATGACTGTCCTGTGGCATTCCGCAACGACCAAATCTCGAAAATCAAGGTTTATGCGGGAGCGTACCATCAGGAAAATGTGCCCAGCACTTTAAAGACTGAGCTTCTTTCGCTCTTGTGTTATACGGGACTAGATTTCCCGTCCGAACTAGAGTGGGAAATACGCGAAGAATACGAGAAAGTACTCCAAGGCGGAGTATCGTATGTGCAAGATCGGCCCTTCGGTTATTTCCTTTCAGATCTTGGGCAGCCGTGGAAGCTAGATGTTCTGCATAGGCTCATCGCATCGACTGATTCTCGGTCTTTAGAAATCCTATCTCAGGCTATTTGGCACCACCCTGATTTCATAGAAGCGCTTGAAGCGGCTGAGATTAGAGCGATCGCAGAAAAGGTTAGCGAAGCTATCGACAGTTACGCAGCCGTGATGGCGTCTAAAGGAAGAAGGCCTGATACGGAATTCGTGCACAATGCTATGAGCCTAACACGCTGCCTTGAGTTGCTCCTCGGGTTATTGATGAGCCGAAACTCTAAGCGTTTCGAAGAGCATCTAACTCTTCAGCCCAATCAGGCTATAGCACAGACTTTGCTGAAACAGGTGCAAATGCTTGAGCGCACGTTTGGATGGCGACCCGAATCGTTCCATACCAGAATCGAGATGGATCTGCCGTCTACTGAAGGATCGGACAGCGAGGAGCATTTACTCGAAGCGCTGCGGCTCTACTTGTCTGGTGACGAAAGAATAAACGCGATCAAGATTACGGGCGTATCTGATAACGCATAGGAAAGCAGCATGGTAAAGATTTGTCGCTATACAGATGTCGGGGCTGGCATAAAACTGGTCGTAACGCATTCGGGCGTTTTCCACGCCGATGAAGTTCTAGGCACAGTTATCCTCGAAAAGGTTTTTGGAGAACTTGCGGTTGCAAGAGTGGTTGAGGTGCCCGATGAATTACCAGGTGATGTAATTGTTTACGACATAGGGCGAGGAGAGTTCGACCATCACCAGCCTGGTGGTAACGGTCAGCGAAAAAACGGGGTTGCCTACGCATCGGCAGGATTGCTGTGGAAAGCGTTTGGTTACAAGGTTGTTGAGAGTTCCGTTAACCCCGATTACCTTTGGAATTATGTGGACGAAACGCTGGTTCAGGGCGTCGACGCAGCCGACAATGGGAGCATCTCAAAAACTGGTGACATGAATCGCGTCTATAGCTTCACGAAGATGGTTGCCGGATTTAACCCTGAATGGGATAGCGAGAAGACGTTTGACGAGGCCTTTTTGGAAGCCGTAGAGTTCGCAGCAATTGTATTCGATAATGTAATTGCCAGAGGAAATGCTCTGATCAAAGCAAAGAGCATCGTTGAGAAGGCGATTGCCGGCACATCTGGTCAAATCATGGTTCTCGAACAACCGATTCCTTGGAAAGAAGCTTTGCTGGAATCCGCAAATCCGCTTGCCAAGGAAATTCTTTTTGTTGTTTACCCAAGCGAAAGAGGTGGCTTTGCATGGCAGGGCGTTCCTGATGCGCCCGGAAGCTTTGGGCAACGAAAACCAGTACCCGAAAGCTGGCGTGGCCTGAGCGATGATGCGTTGAGAGAGGCCACCGGCATTCAAACGGCGCAGTTTTGCCACTCGAAGGGTTTCGCGGGAACGGCTGCGACGCTTGATGACGCGATTCTTTTCGCTAAGAAAGCAATCGAAGCCTAACCATCGCTCTTTCCAAATATGGCCTCAAGTTTAGCCCGTGTTTCTGAGTCAAGGGCGTTACCGAGCGACGTGCCACCTGCCTCTTGACTACTATGGGCGTACTGCAAAACTTCAAGCCTATTTGAGCCGTCTGAAACGCGTTGCTTATAACGGCTCAAATTGTTAAAGGCGATGCTGCGAGCATCTTGCCAATCTTGCCGGGAAACAGTTCTGGGCTTTTCGATGACCGCTATGGCTTCAAGAATGTCCTTGCGCAACGCCTCAATCTCAACGGTTTCATCGCGATCCTTTCCGAGGAAGGCCATCGCAAAGAAATAGGCGAACGAGCCCCTGTCTCCATCAGCGTGCACAATCGTGTTCCTTGTGGCGTGAAGATATCTGAACCAAATTGCAATTAGTCGCAGTTGACCTTCCTTTGATTTGTTCAGCCCATAATAGGCGTTGGGGGTCTCGCGAAGCTTTCTGGTCTTCATGCCCGCGCATAAAAACAGGTCCCTATTCCCAAAAGAGCAATTGAGGAGCAGGTCGCTTATTTCGTTTGAGCGTTTATCGTCTTCGAGTTCATGCGCAGCATCGAGAGGGGTGAAATAGCCCTTATCCAGCAGGCACTGTCCGATTCTTTCGCGATAGATGCATAACGCCTGGATGACCATTTGATGATTTGAGCACCATTTTATTAGCTCAAGGGTAAGAGAAGCCTGGTCGGTTGTAGACGGGATGAATTTGTCGCGAATAGCGGGGATCAGTGACAGGAAGAGGAGCTCGGCACGATTCATCATTGCAGGTCTTCTGAGCTTGTCCAACTCATCAGCCAGCGCATCATTCTTGTATGCGGAGAAGTCCGTTGAGGGATTGAGCGAGCTGATTTCCCCTAACGCTTCGAGAAACGTTTTCTCACGGACGTCGCTATTGTTGTCGATTTGTTCAATGGCGTCCGTATAAAACTTGTATGTTTCCTTGAGATCGCCTAGCTCTCTTTCCATATCGTCTAGGCACTGCTGAACTAGGAGCACCTTTTCTTCAATGTTGTCGACTTGGCATAGGGTCAGCGCGTCAGCAAAATCTTCCATAGCCCTGCAAAGCTTCCTTGTCGGCTCCTTTATATAAGGATTTCCGTCGAAGAATGCCTTGAGCTGATCTGCGCGGCCGTAATCAGTAAAGGAGTCAATCGCGTTAACCAGGTCGATAAGGTCAAATGAGTTGTTTTGTTTGTAGATAGTCTTTTCACTGAAGTTTGTGTACAGGACTTCACCAATCGTGGTTCCCTTTGCGCCCATCTTGATGATTTGGGTGGCTAGAGCGAGCAGGATAACCGCGTCTCTTGGGCCTCCCGTAATATCGATGTTGACGCGCGCACCCGTTCCGAGTATTCCAACAAGATCATCAAGAGAGTCGGCTGGCCTTAGCGGATTGAACGGGACAGGCGAGGCCATTGGCAGAGCGCAATCGTTGGCCTCACAATAGCTACGAATCCTTTCAAGGAAGAATTCCTCGGTTGAAATCAAATCGCTCACAGCGTTTAGCCCTGGAATAGCTAATGCTGCCTGAGATACCGGAATCTTTGGCACTAGGCAGCTATCTGGGCAAAGATAGACGATGTCGGTTATGGGGTTGCCAGAGTCTTTTCCCGATTGGATAAGGTACTCAACCGGGGCTTCGTTTGCTTGAATGCCAGGAAAATGACCTCCGTTCGCATCGTGCCTGTAGATGTTTTCAGAGGGGGGCGTTTTGCCGTGCTCGGTATCTATGAGAAACAGGTTTCCGAGGACGAAAAGAGCGATGTTGTCGTTCATGGTGCAACTCCATTAGGGCCAAGCGCAAGAATGAGAGCATTTTCGCATGCCTATTCATTATAGATTGAGTGGGCGCATCGGCCTCTAGCGATATCGGCCGATAGAGCGACTGCAAATAACAATTTGGCCAACATCCAATAGTTTCAAGATCATCGGCGTCGATGTTGGACCAGCGACGATTCAATGATGAGGTCTTTCTGGTTCCATACGCCCTCAATAGGTGTTGCAGTTTGAGGGCGTATGGAATGCCAGCATTGCTAAAGACCCAGCAGGTCGAGCACGCTCGCGTCGGGCCTTACGGCTGAAATTGCCGCCTCCAGCGACGAGCCGTCTGCCATGCGCTGCGCGATTGCCGCTCTGTCGGCTTCGCTGAGCGAGGGCCTCTCGGCTCCTTTTGGCCGGTCGGATGCCTCCGCCAGTATATTACCGATAGTATTTGCGGCCGCACGGTCGTTCTGTGCAATGAAATGCGCATAGATGTCCATGGTAAGACTTGCAGAGGAATGACCCAGCCGCTGTTGTACAGTCTTGATGTCCGCGCCAGACCCAATCAACAACGTAGCCTGTGTGTGCCTGAGCTCGTGCAGGTTGTAGCCGACATAGGCTCCTTTGCGCCAGCGTTTTCGTCCCGTCGAGTCCGTGTACCTAACCGCCGGCCCGAACTCTCCAAGACCGTGGTCGGCGAAATACTGGCGGCGCCAGCGGTTGAACGTGTTGGGATCCATGAACTTGTACAGAGAGTTTGTGCAGACAGGCGTCTCCTCGTCTTGGTCGAGGCCTGCGATCTCCATCGCACGAGCCTGCTTCTGCTTCCACTCCGCAAGGAACGCTATTGTTCCGTCATCGAGCCCGAGCCAGCGGTGTGACTTCTCGCTCTTCGGGTCGCGGATCTTATGGTCGGCGGCGTACTGCTGGCCCACGTACACGCGCTTGCGCTCGAAGTCGACGTTGCGCCACACGAGCCCGAGAATCTCTCCTCTGCGCATGCCCGTCGCGAGCGCAATCCAGACCGCCACAGTATTGCCCGTCTGCTCCTCGGTGCGAAGCGCCACTGCAAGCTCAAGGGCTTGCTCGTCGGAGAGCGCCTTGCGCTCCTTGGCCTTTGGTCTTGGCGCTTTCACGTATCCGCATGGATTCGCCCCTATGAGCCCGTTCGCGACTGCCTCGTCCATGATGAGCGAGAGCGCGGCGTTGAGCTTGTGGAGCGTGCTCTTCGTCGCCTTCTTCGAAGAGAGGAGCTTGTCGTACTCGTCCGACACCTTCTTGAGAGTGAGGTTCTGAAGCAGCGTGTCACCCCAGAGGTCTTCGATCTTTCGGACCTGGAGCTCGTCGTCCTTGAGGGTGAGCGGAGAGTACCTGCCTGAATTCACGCGACGCCTGTACCAAGCCCGTGCATACCTTCCAACTGTGAGGTCATCGGGATTGTCGACTCCGTACTCGAGCTCGATACGGTACTCCTCGAGGGCGCGGCGCGCATCCGCCTTGGTGCCGTAAATTGTCTTCTTGGGGGACCTGATGTAGCGCCCTGTCTTAGGGTCGCGGCCGAGGTGGTGCCGGATGCGGTACACCTTGCCCTTGACGACCTCTTCGATTTCGCCTGCACCGGTGATCTTCATGACATATTCTCCTTTGCATCTATGGTCCGGCGTCGGCTGAGTGGAAGATGCCGGACCGCCTACCATTCCTGGATGAAAGCTGGGATAATTTGGAAGCAACTTTCACCGCAGCGACCGCCCGGAGTGTTTGTGGAAGTGGTCTCCGGAACAGCCATTTTCGAGAGTATCACACAAACCCTGCGAGGGGGGAATCGAAAACGCCGATTTCGAGCAATCGGGGGGAAATCGGGGGGAAAGATAGAGAACACGAGAAGCGAATGCCGATGAAACTAGATAGCAAAATCGCGGTTTATCTGGGATAACGGTTTGACAGACGGGAGAAACGAGACGTCCCGATACTGGAAACGCGTGCTCATAACCCGGAGGTCGTAGGTTCAAATCCTGCCCCCGCGACCAAGACTTTTAGCAGCTCAGAGGCATTGTTTCTCTGGGCTGTTTTCTTTTGGCTAAATAGTGCGGCGAAGAAATAGCGAAGAAAATAAGACGGAACCACGCACAAAGAAGCCTACCGGAGTGCAATAAAGCCAAACGCTGGTAAAAAAGACCGGACTAGCACGTAGAATCTTTCTTAGTGGAAAAGGCTATCAAGTGAGGGTCCGTATGCCGGGGAAGAAAGCCGATGCAGAAGCTTTTGCAAGCAAGTGGGCGAACAAGGGAATTGAGAACCAGGACACCCAGCGGTTCTGGATCGACTTCTATCAGAACGTCCTGGGCGTTGAGGATGCAGTCTCGAGGCTCGAGTTCGAAAAGCCCGTCTCCACCGATGCGAGCACGCATGAGGGCTATATCGACGTCTTCATACCATCAGCCAAAACCCTTGTCGAACAGAAGTCGCTGGGAATCGACCTCGCCAAGGAGGAGACGCGCCAGGGCCGCAAGGTGACGCCCGCGAAGCAGGGCAACGCCTACGCTCAGGGCATGCCCCTCTCCCAACAGCCGCGCTACATCATCGCTTGCAATTTTGCCGAGTTTTGGGTCTTCGACCGCGAGCGGGACTCGCTATGCCGGGAGCCTCTTTTCAAGTTGCCGCTCGCCGAGCTCCCCAAGAACCTCGCGGCCATCCAGTTTCTCAAGGGTGGGGCGGAGGCTCCGGCCACGATCTCTCGCGCCGTCTCCGTAGAGGCCGGCAAGATCATGTCGAAACTTCATGACCAGGTTGCCGAGGCGTTCGACGACCCCGACGCGCCCGAGAACCACCATGCGCTCTCCGTGCTCATGACGCGCCTCATGTTCCTTATGTTCTGCGAGGACGCTGGTCTCATGGAGCCAAATGCCTTCCGAGACTACGTCGCACACTTCCAGGCGGGTGATCTCAGGCGAGGCCTCAAGGACCTGTTCGTCTGGCTCGATACCAAAGATGAAGATCGTGACAAGTACGCCGAGGACTGGTTGAAGAAGCTACCCTATATGAATGGCGGCCTCTTTCGTGAGAGGACGGAAATCCCGCCATTGTCCGAGAGTTTCCGACATACGCTCATTGTCGAGGGCTGTCAGGAATTCGATTGGACTGGCGTGAGCCCCACGGTCTTCGGTTCCATCTTTGAGGGGGCGCTGTCGCATGACCATCGGCGTGCGAACGGCCAACACTTCACGAGCCCCGAGAACATCCATAAAGTGATTGACCCGCTTTTTCTCGACGATCTCAAGGTGGAGTTTGATGAGGCCTGTGCAAAGCCCGTCGCGGGCGGCGCGAGGACCCGTGCTCTCAAGGAGCTCCATGAGAAGATCGGTTGCATCTCTATCCTCGATCCGGCGGCAGGTTCGGGTAATTTCCTTACGGAGAGCTATCTCTGCCTGCGACAGTTAGAAAACCGTATTCTTTTTGAACTCCAAGGAGAACAAACGTCTTTCCGCTTTGAGGAGGTCGAGGCCGCCGACGTCCTTGTCAGTCTGAAGAATTTCCATGGCATCGAGCTTGAGGATTTCGCCTGCTGCGTTGCCCGCACTGCGCTCTGGATTGCCGAGAAGCAGGCGGATGCCGATACGGCAAAGGTGACGCAGCGCGTCTATCAGGAACTGCCGCTCACGGACTGCGAGGGCATCGTCAACGCAAACGCGCTTCGCATCGACTGGAACGACGTGGTCCCAAGTGATGAGGTCAACTACGTTCTCGGCAATCCGCCGTTTATCGGGCAGTCCCAAAGGACCGATGAGCAGGTGGACGACCTCAAGTATGTTTGGGGCCGGGGCTACGACGGCTATCTCGACTATGCGACATGCTGGTATAGGAAAGCGGCCGATTATTTGGTTAATACTGACGCGGAGTTTTCGTTTGTCTCGACGAACTCGATTTGCCAGGGCCAGCCGGTTCCATCCCTTTTCAGGCCCCTATTCGACGCGGGATGGAGGGTCAGTTTCGCACACCGTTCTTTCGTATGGGATTCGGCGGCTGACGACGAGGCCCATGTGCACGTAGTCATCGTTGGATTCTCCCAGGGTCCCGTGGAGCCTGTTGCCTTCTCGTATCATCGGGGCAAAAGGACGATTGAGCATCCGAACAATTTGAACGGTTACTTGCTTGACGCTCCGAACGTCTTTGTTGAGAAGAAAATGAGACCACTGTTTGAGGATGTATCTCCTATGGTCATCGGAGGTAAACCGGCGGATGGGGGATACTTCCAGATTAAGACAAGAGAAGAATACGAGGACGTTATTTCCGACAGCGTCGCCGCAAAATATGTAGTCCCGTGTGTGGGAGCCCAGGAGTTGATTAACAACAAGGAAAGATGGTCTTTGTGGCTTGCGGACGCGCCTAGATCGGATATCGCGAAATCCCCGATCTTGAGGGAGAGGGTCCAGGGAGTCCGAGATTTCCGTTTGGCTTCGAAGAAAGCATCGACGAGGCGGCTTGCTGATGAGCCCTGGCGCTATGCTGAGGTGAGGAAGGCCGACGGGCCGTTCCTCTGCGTCCCGCGTCATTTTTCCGGTGGGCGAAAGTACTTCACGGTCAAACGGTGTGAATCCGGGGAAATCGCTACGGACGCCTGTTTCTTCGCCGACGACCCCGATGGTCTCCTGTTCGGAATCATCTCATCAGGGGTCTTCATGGCGTGGCAGAAGGCGGTCGGAGGCGAGCTCAAGAGCGACTGCCGTTTCTCGAACACCATCGTGTGGAACAATTTCCCCCTGCCGAAATTAACCGATGAGGGACGGCGGGCCATCATCGATGCCGGTCAGGCGGTGCTTTCTGCAAGGGGGCTGTATCACGGCGCGTCCCTGGCCGACCTCTATAAACCGGCGGACGAGTTCCTGTATCCAGAGCTGTTCGAAGCCCACGGCAAGCTCGACGAGGCAATCGAATCGGCCTACGGTGTCGATTTCAATGGAGACGAGAACAAGATCGTCTCTCATCTATTTAATCTCTATGCCGAAAAGGTCGGTGAGTAGCGTGAAGGGGAGTGCCGTAAAGCCAAAAGAGGGGGCGGAGCTATCCGAGCCCGATTCTGTGAAAGAAGGTGTTGGGGGCCTAAAGGCTGAGGCTGATCGGCAGGAGGAAGAAGCCCAGAGATACGCCATTGCCTTCCTCAAGAAGGTGATGAGGCTGAAGGGCGTGGCGATTGAGCGCGGCCATTTTCTCCGTTCTGAGTTCAGGAAACGAGGCGTCTCGGACGAGCGAGTGGAGCTCGCGATTTCAATGAGCCCGGCTGCCGCTGGGGTGGATTCCGACCTCGTTGACTCCATCGCGAGGGACGTCATTGATTTCGAGACGAAGAAATCGACCGTTCTTTCGTTCTCCGCGGGATTGCCCGGAGGGCTCGCGATGCTCGGAACGATCCCGGCGGACGTGACGCAGTACTATGTCCACGCCTTTCGAATCATGCAGAAACTGGCGTATCTCTACGGCTGGCAGTCCTTCATCGACGATTGCGACGAGATGGACGATGAGACCTTGGCGGCTTTTGCCCTTCTCCTGGCTGTGATGGTCGGAGTGAGCGGGGCCAACTCCGCGTTGACGGCGTTTTCCAAAACGGTTCAGTCGAATATCGCCAAGAAGGTCGCCAGCAAGGCGCTTACGCAGACGAGCTACTACCCGATCATCAAAAAGGTTCTTGCCGGAATCGGCGTCAAGATCACCAAAAGCAGTTTCGGCGACGCGGTGAGCAAAGTCGTTCCGGTCGTCGGCGGCTTCACCTCGGGCGGCCTCACGTTCGTTAGCCTCAAAGGCGGGTCCAGGAGACTTGCAGGGGAGCTCAGGTTGTTGCCACAGGCGGCAGGCCCCGCAACTGCGGAACGGTCGGGCCCCGTTGGGCTATAAGCCGATTCGGTAAACTAGAACAGAAAGAGGAGCCAGATATGGCAATTAACTTGAAGACTGCGAAAGGCACGCATCGGGCGAGAGGGTGACGGATGAAGACTTATAACCTGGACACCATCCAGAAGGTTCCCCTGCGCGAGGTGTGGCCGCATGAGGCCCACGACTTCACCAAGTGGCTGGCCGAGGAGCAGAACCTCGCAACCCTCGGGATGGCGGTCGGAATCGAGCTCGAGCTCATAGAGACTGAGTCCTCGGTCGGATCGTTCAACGTGGACATCTACGCGCAGGAGTCCGGTACGGGCCGCAAGGTGATCATCGAGAACCAGCTCGAGGACACCAACCACGACCACCTCGGCAAGGTGATCACGTACGCCGCCGGCAAGGGCGCCGAGGTCGTCATCTGGGTCGTGGCGCGCGCCCGCGACGAGCACCGCCAGGCCATCGAGTGGCTCAATCAGCACACCGACAGCGACTTCGGGTTCTTCCTGGTCGAGGTCGAGCTCTGGAGGATCGGGGACTCCCTGCCCGCCCCGCGCTTCGGCGTGGTCGAGCAGCCGAACGAGTGGACCAAGACCGTGAAGCTCTCCGAGGGGCTCAGCGAGACCGAAAAGGTCAAGCTGGCGTACTGGACGGCCTACCGCGAGGTGGCGGGCGGCCATCCGGAGTTCCTCAAGGAGTTCAGCCCGCAGAAGCCCAGCAAGGACCATTGGTCGACGCTTCGCCTGGGGGTCTCGGCATACCATCTCGCCCTGCTCATCGATACGCACAAGGGCCGCACGGGTATCGAGCTGTACGTGGACGACGACAAGGAGATCGGGCACCGCGCCATCGCCAACAGCGGAATCTTCGAGGAGCGCCTCGGGCTGACGGCGGCACCCTTCGATGCGAAAAAGGCCTCGGGACTGCGCTTCTACAAGGCGGGCCACCCCATCAAGGGCCACCAGGACGCATGGCCGGGGTACATCGAGGAACAGCTCGGATGGGCCCTCGAGATGAAAATAATAATCGCGGAGATCGGACTTTAAAAGCGCTTCGGCAATTACTGGGCTTATTGGACACACTTTTTGTCCTATAAGCCGACTGTTTTCTGACTACAAAATGCGGGGATGTCATCGAAAACAACGCTTGCGGTATCCAGATTCTGGTGGGGATAGATATCGCGAGCAAGGATTCCGATGCTAGACGATGCGCCCGGTAAGGTGCCCGGACGCATCGCGGTCGGTCTGTTGGGGGCCGTGCATCTGACGGTAAGATCTATCACGATGTTACAGGGCATGCCATCTTGCGGTCTTTCCCGTTCCGTCGCTATCGATGGTCTTGTCCACCTTCTTCATTTTCGCTAGAAGGTTCGATACCTTCTTGGCCTTTTGCGCGTCGGTAAGGCCCGAGGGGAGAAGATCGTTGATGAGGGCGGTGATTTTCGCACGTGGTGCGGGCCCCGTTTCTGAGAGCATCTGAATGACAAGCGCCTTGCAGGCCTCTTCATTGAGGCTTTTGCTGCGCGTGTAAGACACCTCCTGTCCCGTCTTCGAGGCAAGGGCGTTCGTGATGGAGATATGGGGGTACCTGCCTTCGATAAGCTTGAGTCGATGCAGCTCTGAGGCCTCCTCGTTCGTGATTTCCTCGCCTTTTTGAACCTTGTCCAAAAGGTAGACGACGTCCATCGGAAGGTCCGGCTTAGCATAGAGTAGCCTGCTGTAGCTCTCATTGATGGTCTTACCGTAGACACTTACGCGCACGCGGGTTGGATCCGAAAGGTCGTAGGTGGGTAGGGGGAAGTATCGCTTTCTCTGCATCTGGAATACTTTGGGGATTCCCATGGCGATGGTGTCGATCATGTCCATCTGCACCATCGCCTCGGAAAGGAAGGGGTTGCGGTAGTAGCTTGGCTTAAAACCCGGCCGCATCGCATTTTCGATTGTCTCCGGAATGAAGGACCCTTCGTTTAGGAAAACGAGGTGATCCTCGAATTCCTCGACGTTGATTCGCCCCTGCATGGAATAGTCTTGATGGGCGATACAGTTGTTCAGGAGCTCTCTGATGATCTCGGGTTCGTACTGGTCAGCCTCAAAGGGAAACAGACTCGCGCCATTTGCGTTGAACCGGTACTTCGCGTTGCGGATTTTCCCGAGTACCTGGTCAATCGCGAGAAGGAAGGGTGGTTTGAAGTGCTCGTAAGAGGTTACCGATCCATTGGAGGCATAGAGAGTCCAGGTGATGCGCGGGCTCATCCCATCGAGCAAGCGGGTGGATTCCGGCCTTCCGAGCAGGATGAGTGTCGTCGGGGTGATCTTGCCGTTTCTGGTTAGGTTTGCCATGTCGAGAATCGTGCGGTCATCCATGTCCGCGAACGCCCCGGAATGCCGTCGGTGCTTGGAGAGAAAGAGCCCCACCGCTTTCTTCACGGCTTCGGGGTCGAGGTCCTCGAAGGTTGCTTCTTCGATTTCGAGGGCACTCCAGTCCGGCCTCCGCATTTGGCGTATCTGCTCGTACTTATCGATGGGGAGTGGCCCGAGTGATTCGCCCTCGCGCGCCCATGCCGCATTGTTGAACGCCGTTGGCATGCCCGGCGTTGCGGCGGGGATTTGAAACGCGAGGACGCGTTTGCCGTCAATCCTGAGTTCATGGATCTCTCTCAGGGTGAGGTGGTTGTTCGCGCGGTCCGCAATCTCCTTTTTAAGGGATCTAAGGTTGGCCGGATTTCCTTCTCGGTAAGCGGTTCCGCATGCGACCTTGTCGTTGTCCATACCGAAGATGAGCCAGGCGTCTTGTTTCCCGCGCAGGACCGCTTCGTTACTCAGGGCGGAGAAGTACTTCCCGAGGTTCTTGAAACTGAAGTCGTTTTTCGCTTCCTTGAGCTCGATAACCTCGCTCTCGTAGGGCTTCTCGATACGGGCGATGAGTTCAAGGACGTCGTGATCGCTGTAGTACAAGATCGCTCCTAACGGTCTCGTGGCTGATATTTAGTCGTAAGATACGACTAAATACCGAAATCAAAGTCATTTTAGTCCAATCTAACGACTAGAAATAAAGATGTTGGACTGTTTATAGGACTAAACACTGTGGAAGGCCCGGCTTTAGTCCAATCGCTGTTTGACGGCCCGCCATATCCGTAACCCGGAGGTCGTAGGTTCAAATCCTGCCCCCGCGACCAAGAACTTGCAGCTCGTCGGCCTAGCCGACGAGCTTTTTTGTTATTCCGGGATCGTGTTTTCGGTACGGTCCGCAGCTTCTCAAACAATATCTTGATCTGTAACAGATGGACCCGATTTGGACGTCTGGCCGTTACAAATCGAGACAAACCAGCACGCCAGCCTCCGTTTGTCTAAATCTGTAACACGAGGAGCGATTTTTGTCGTCTAATTGTTACAGATCAAGATTATTCGGAAGCCCGGTTTGGTTTGTCTCGATCTGTAGCGCCTAGGGCCGGTTTTGGTCGATAGATGTTACAGATCGAGACGTTTTGTTGGGATGGTTTCTATTGTCTCGATCTGTAACAGGTAGGGGTCAAAAGTGGGTCTAGCTGTTACAGATTTAGATTGTTGAGGATGGGTCGAGAGGAATATCTCGATCTGTAACAGTAAGACCCGGTTTTGCTGAGTAACTGTTACAGATTGAGACAAACCGACGGGCCGCCCCGCCCCATCCGCCTGCCTCCACCTGATATTCGCCGATTTTCGTTGTGCCGCTGTACCCCCATGCCATATCCTCTAAACAACTACGCGGCACCATCGCCGCCGCGTCTACAAGAGAGGAATGTCCATGACCGCACCTGCGTCCAAGCTGCTCCAGCCCATTACGGTTGGCCCCCTTGAGCTCAAGAACCGCATTATGTTCCCGCCGCTGACCACCGGCTATGAGGAGCGCGACGGTTCCATCGGCGAGCGCAGCCTGGCTTTTTACGAGCGCCTGGCCCGTGGCGGCGTGGGCTACATCGTCATCGGCGACGTCGCTCCCGTCATGACCGCAAGCCCCACGCCCAAGCTGGCGACCGACGCCCAGATCCCCACGTTTAAGGCGCTGGCCGACGCCGTCCACAAGCACGGTGCCAAGGTCGCGCTGCAGCTGTTCCACCCCGAGTACGACGTGCCCGGTGTCGGCCGCATGGTCATGGGCTCCATGGCCGCCGCCAAAGCCGCGCAGGAGGCCAAGGCCGCCGGCGACGAGGAGACCTTTGCCGCCAAGATGGCCGAGTCCAACGAGATCCGCAAGCAGGCATATGCCAAGCTGCACCACGACATGCAGCACTTTGTGAACGAGGCGAGTGTAGAGCAGCTCACCCAGATCAAGGAGGCCATCGCTGCCTCGGCCGCTCGCGCGCAGCAGGCCGGCATCGACGCCATCGAGGTCCACGGCGACCGCCTGGTGGGTTCGCTGTGCTCCGCGATCCTCAACAAGCGCACCGACGAGTACGGAGGCTCGTTTGAGAACCGTGTTCGCTACGCGCTGGAGGTCGTCGCTGCCATCAAGGAAGCCGCGCCGCAGCTGATGGTGGAGTATAAGCTCCCCGTGATCATGGAGAACCCCGACGGCACGCTGCGTGGCAAGGGCGGCCTGCAGCCCGATGAGGCCTGCGAGTTCGCCAAGCTGCTCGAGGGCGCGGGCATCGATATGATCCAGGTTGCACAAGCCAACCACACCGGCAATATGGGCGACACCATTCCGTCCATGGGCGCCATGCCCTACAACTGGACGCTGCCCGTGGCCGAGCGCGTCAAGGCCCTGGTCTCCGTGCCGGTGGCAACTGTGGGCCGTGTTGTCTCGGTCGAGGCTGGCGAGAAGATCCTGGAAGACGGCGCGGCCGACATCATCGCCTATGGCCGCTCGCTCATGTGCGACCCCGACATTGCGCTAAAGGCCGCCACGGGCGAACCCATCCGCGAGTGCCTCAACTGTAACAAGGGCTGCGTCGATGCGATTCAAAACCGCAAGTACATCTCGTGTGTGCTCAACGCCGAGAACGGCGACGAGGCTACCATCGCCATTAAGCCGGGCGAGGGCGACAAGAAGATCGCCGTTGTGGGCGGCGGTATTGCCGGTCTGGAGGCCGCACGCGTGGCGGCCAAGCGCGGCTACGACGTGACCGTCTACGAGGCGAGCGATCATCTGGGCGGCCAGATTGTGCTGGCGGCCGCGCCTCCGCGCAAGGACGAAATCATGCGCTCGGTCGAGTATTACGAGAAGATTCTGCCCGGCCTGGGCGTGAAGGTTGAGCTCAACCATGCCGCTACGGCAGAGGACCTCAACGCCGCCGACGCCGCGATTGTGGCTGTGGGCGCGCACGACGTGGTCATCCCTGTTCCGGGTGCCGATTCTAAGAAGGTCGTCTCGAGCTGGGACGTGCTGGCCGGCAAGGTGGAGCTTACGGGCCGCGTCGCCGTCATTGGCGGTGGCCTGGTGGGCACCGAGACTGCCGAGTACCTGCTGCAGCACGGCTGCGAAGTGGCGATCGTGGAGATGCTCGACAAGATTGCCGCGGGCGAGTCCGAGACCATTCTGCCGCTGATTATGAGCGACTTTGCAGAGCACAACGTGGAGCAGCATGTTAAGACCCGTCTGACCGCCATTACCGACGAGGGCGTGGAGGCCGTGCGCACTGCCGATGACGGCGCCGAGGAGCCGGTGAAGATCGCCTGCGATTACGTGGTGATGGCCGTCGGTTCCAAGGCCAACGCGTTTGACTTGGATGGCGTTACGGTGCCCGTGACCTGTGTGGGCGACTGCTCGGGCGAGCGCACCGCCGACATTGCGAACGCCATTCGCACGGCATATCACGCGGCCAACGAGCTGTAGTTGAACATCGCGGCCAGGTGGGGCGGTAGCACGGATCTGTCTCGCCCGGCCGCGTCCCATCGGGTGTTAATCGGGGCGGGGCCTGCAAGCGCAGCAGGTCCCGCCCTTTTTGTTTTGCCCCGGTGAACGGCAATGCGCGCTAATCATGGGGAGTGAGGCGTCTACTGCCTTGCAGGCTGCTCAAAATTATTGGAGGAGGGGTTAATAATCATATCCTCTATTCCAAAGGATATAAAGAGATGCCAATTTTGCTGGCAAGCGAATGACGATTAGCTGCGAGCTAGTTACCAGCGTAAATAATCAATAAAGAAGTGTCGTAAATTGGTGTCAAATTCCCAGATAGCGCCGCGTCTATTTTAATTAACTGCTTTGAGCAAACAGTAAAATGCTACTATCTAACTTGCACGTAAGAAAGCAATTTAACGTTTAAGGCTAAGAAGTAGAAGTGGCAGGTATGTCAGAAACAACAAGGACTCGCACGCATGCGCCCGAGATTAGGCAGCGCGCTGTCGAGATCCTCCAAGAAGGGGTCGGCCATCGCGCGCTCGCCGCAGAGCTTGGCATTCCCCAGGCCACAGCCCGTCAGTGGGCCCGTGCGTATGCCGTGGGCGGCGCCGACGCCGTTCTCAATGCGGGCTCTCATCACCACACATATTCGTTTGACGTTAAGCTTGCCGTGGTTAAGGACCGCTTGGAACATGGTCTGACGGTGCGTGAGGTCATGGTCAAGCACAAGATCCCCAGCGAGTCTTCGGTTAAAGCTTGGTGCCGACAGTATCGCGACGGTGGCGAGGCCGCCTTGGTCGATAAGCCGCGGGGTCGTAAACCGCGCGTTAAAAAGGCGGAATAGCGAACGGGATGGTGCGTCCGCAGGGGCGCATTTTTCTTGCCGCGCCAACTTTTTGGACCGCCGCGAGTCTATCGGGACATCCTTCAAAGTGGTCAATAAACCGCGCGTAGTGGCCCGTGCGCCCGCCGCTACGAGAGGGGGAGCGTTGCCTCTCTACTCCAAAGCGGACATGCCCTTACCCCATACGCCTAAAACTCCCCAGTTGACCGAAAACCTGCCGCCTGAACTCCCAATTTGAGCTATAACGTTAAATAATTGCAGCGTTTTTGCATGGGGGAGTGATGGTATGACGCTACTGTATTTCCTTACCCTGTTTCCGCTGGTACCGGCGATGGGCATGCTGCTCGCGCGCAGTGACCGAGCCCGCGATGCGGTAGGGCTTGTAGGCTCCGGCATTATTATGGCGGTGACCGTTGTAGTTGCCGTCTTATTTTTTGGCACGGGTCCGCAGGGCTTTGAGGTTGCCCCCGGCACCTCGCATGTGCTCTCGATCATCAGCTCCGTCATCGACGTAATTCTGTGCGCCGTCATCCTGTACAACGCGTTCAAATATAGGAACGCGCTTACCGGTGTGCTCGGCGTGGTGCAGCTGGTGGGTTCGGTTGCCTTCGCTGCCATGACGCTGCCCACGGCCGAGGTCGTCACCGCCACGCCGCTCTACCTGGACTATATGAGCGTGATCATGGTGCTCGCCGTTGGCATTGTCGGCAGTCTGATCTGCGTGTATGCCCTGGGCTACATGAAGGACTTCCAGGCGCACGATGAGCACGAGGCCGCGCTGCGTGGGCAGACCGCGCCCGACCGACGCCCGCAGTTCCTGGCGCTTATGTTCCTGTTCCTTTCGGCCATGTTCGTCATCGTGACGAGCGACAACCTGGAGTGGCTGTTCTGCGGCTGGGAAATCACCACCGTGTGCTCGTTTCTTATGATTGGCTATACGCGCACGCCCGAGGCTATCAAAAACGCCTTTACCCAGATCATCCTCAACATGCTGGGCGGCATCGCGTTTTTGGCGGGCCTTATGTTCCTGCACGTCAACGGCGTGCCGCTGACCATTTCGGGCATGATCGAGCTTTCCGGCGCCGGAACCGCGCAATCCGCGCTGCTGGTGCTGCCGGTCGTCTTGCTGTCGATCGCCGCGCTTACCAAGGCCGCACAGATGCCGTTCCACACCTGGCTGCTCGGCGCCATGGTCGCCCCCACGCCCACGAGCGCCCTGCTGCACTCGTCCACCATGGTCAAGGCCGGCGTGTTTTTGATGGTCAAGCTGAGCCCGCTGTACGCCACCTATCCCGTGACCGGCTTTATGGTCACGAGCGTGGGCGCCATCACGTTTTTGCTCGCCGCCCTCATGGCCATCTCGCAGAGCAATGCCAAGCGCGTGCTCGCGTACTCCACCATTTCCAACTTGGGCCTCATCAGTGCCTGCCTGGGTGTCGGCGCGCCCGAGGCCGTGTGGGCCGCCATCTTCTTGATCTTGTTCCATACGGTGGCAAAGTCGCTGCTGTTCCTGTGCGTGGGCACGGCCGAGCATCATATCGGTAGCCGCGATATCGAGGACATGGACGGCATGTTCAGCCGCATGCCGCACCTGACGCGCCTGATGATGCTGGGCATCATGGGCATGTTCGTGGCGCCGTTTGGCATGCTCGTGTCTAAGTGGGGCGCCCTGGTGGCGTTTGCGCAGACCGGCAATGTGCTCATGATCATGGTGCTGGCCTTTGGCTCGGCCGCGACGTTCTTCTTCTGGGGCAAGTGGCTCGCCAAGCTCTCGGGCGTGGATTCTACGGCCGAAAACGTGGAGGGCAATGTCCATAAGACCGAATGGATAGCGCTCAACACTATCGCCGCGCTGCTGATTCTGTGCTGTGTAGCGTTCCCGATTATCTCGAGCGGTCTGGTGTCGCCTTACTTGGCCATGGTGTTTGGCCGCGTGCCGTATGTTATTGGCAAGGATGCCATGTATCTAATGGTGGTTATCGTGGCTTTTATCGCCGTGGTGCTGCTGACTTCATTCCGCGTGAGCAACAAACCGCATGTAAACGTATATCTTTCGGGTGTGGGAACCGACAATTACCGTCATTTCCGCGGCTCGATGGGACACGAGGTGAAGGCCGAAAAGCGCAATTGGTACCTGGAGGACGCCCTTAGCGAGAAGCGCATTGGCCCCGCGGGCAGCATCGTGTGCTGCAGCATCATCCTGTTCGCGCTGCTATGCTGCGCATGGATTGGTCCCGATACGCTCGCCATGGGCGAGCCCTCGGTGCTGCGCGGCAAGTATTTCGAAGGCTCGGGCGTCGTGGGCATCTTTATAGGCACCGTGGCGTTTGCCCTGCTGGCGCCTTTGGTTGGTGGCCTGATCGACGGCATCGACCGCAAGCTGTCCGCCCGCATGCAGGGCCGCGTGGGACCGCGTCTGCTGCAACCGTTCTACGATGTAGCCAAGCTCCTGCGCAAAGCCCCTGCCAGCGTAAACACCGTGGACGATACCTACATGGCGTGCGCGCTCATCTTTACCGTGGTGGGCGGCGGCATCTTTGTGTCGGGTTCCAACACACTGTTATGCGCCTTTATGGTTACCCTCGCTGCGATCTTTGTGGTGCTGGCGTCCGCCTCGACGCAAAGCCCGTTTGCCCAGGTCGGAGCCGACCGCGAGCTGCTGCAGGTCATGAGTTACGAGCCCGCCGTTTTGCTGATGAGTGTGGGCCTGTACCTTGCCACCGACAGCTTCGATTCCATCGCCGTGACGGGGCAGTCGGCCCCCATCATCGTGTACAGCGTGCCCATTTTCCTCGCGCTGCTCGCGGTGCTTACCATCAAACTGCGCAAGTCGCCGTTTGACCTTTCATACTCGCATCACGCGCATCAGGAGATCGTCCAGGGCGTCGCCACCGAGATGAGCGGCGGCACGCTGGCCAAGATGACCCTTATGCACTGGTGCGAGACTGTGCTGTTTTTGATGTGGGTGGGCATGTTCTTTGTTTGGGACAACCCGGTGAGCTGGGTCGTAGCCCTGGTCGTGATGGCTGCGACGTATTTTGTCGAGGTGCTGATCGATAACACCTTCGCCCGTAGCACCTGGCGCAGCTGCTTTAAGCTCGGCTGGGGTGTGGCACTGGTGTTTGGCCTGCTCAACCTTATGCCCATCCTCGTCGACGTGTTTATTTAGGAGGCGGCATCCATGGATCATAAAATGTCGCGTTCGCCGTGGGTTATTCATTACGACGGTTCGAGCTGCAACGGATGCGATATCGAGGTGCTGGCCTCGCTCACGCCGCTGTTCGATGCGGAGCGCTTTGGCGTGGTCAACACCGGCAACCCCAAACATGCGGACATCTTTTTGGTGACGGGGTCGGTCAACGCCCAGAACTTGCCCGTCGTGCGCCAGATCTACAACCAGATGCTCGAGCCCAAGTGCGTGGTGGCGTGCGGCATCTGCGCGTGCTCGGGCGGCGTGTTCCGCGATGCGTACAACGTGATCGGTGGCGTGGACCGCGCAATTCCCGTGGACGTGTACGCGCCCGGATGCGCCATTCGCCCCGAGACGGTGATCGACGCCATCGTGGAGGCGTGCGGCATCCTGGACCAGAAGGAGGCCGTGATGCGCGCCGGCGGCGACCCGCTTACCGTGGGCGGTGCCGCTACCTGGGATGGTGGTGTTGAGCTGGGCGAGGACGGATTTGTGGCCGCGGCTGAGGCCGGCGACGCGCCCGCCGCTGGCGACGCACCTGCTGGGACGCCCGCCGCGTCCGCCGCTGCAAGGGGGGCCGAGTAATGCAAAAGGCAATCTATACCACCGTCGAGCTCGATGCGCTGCTGTCGCATGTCCAGGCGCTCAAGGGTTCCGGTGCCCGCTTTGTACAGATGCACGCCGAGCGCAATGTGGACGACGGCACGTATCGCTTGGTCTATACGTTCATCAACGTTCGTGCTGCCCAGGAGCAGATCGCGCAGGACGGCAGTTATGCGATTGAGAACCTGGTGGTTGAGGGCATCGACCAGTACCAGGAGATTCCATCCATCAGCTCGTACTACCCTGCGGTGTTCCCGTTTGAAAATGAGGCGCACGACCTGTTTGGGCTTGCCATTACCGACATGCAGATTGACTTTAAGGGCTTTTTCTACCAGGTCTCGACTGCCGAGCCCATGAGCGTCATCACGCCCGAGGTGAAAACCGCGCGCGAGAAGGCCATGAAGGTCCGTGCCGCTGCCGAGGCCAAGGCGCGCAAGGCTGCGGCCGAGAAGGCCGCCGCTGCCGCGGCCGCTGCGGGGGAGGGCGCTGGCGATGCTGCGGGCGCTGCCGTCGCTCAGCCCGCTGCGGCTGCCGGCTCCGATGCTCAGCATGACGAGGCTGCCGCCAAGGCCGCGCTCAAGGCTGCCGAGATGGAGGCAAAGCTCGCCGCCATGGATCCCGAGAAAGCGGCCAAGGTCCGCGCGACACTTGCCGCCAAAGCCGCCCGCGATAAGCAGAAAAAGGAGGCGTAAGGTCCATGGCACATCGCTCCGTTATTCCGTTTGGCCCGCAGCACCCGGTGCTGCCCGAGCCGCTTCACCTGGACCTGGTGCTCGAGGACGACCGCGTTATCGAGGCAATTCCGCAGATCGGCTTTGTGCACCGCGGACTCGAGAAGCTCACCGAAAAGCGTGACATGCACCAGTTTGGCTACATCGCCGAGCGCATCTGCGGCATTTGCGCCGTGGGTCACAGCTGCGGCTATGCCAGCGCCTGCGAGCGCATGCTCGACATCGAGGTGCCTGGCCGCGTGCAGTATATCCGTACCATTTTGCACGAGCTTTCGCGCATTCACTCGCACCTGCTGTGGCTGGGCCTGCTCGCCGATGCCTTTGGCTTCGAGGCGCTGTTCTATCGTTCGTGGACCCTGCGCGAGCAGATTCTCAAGATCTTTGAGAGCACGTGCGGCGGTCGCGTGATTCTGTCGATTAACGAGATCGGCGGCCTTAAGCACGATATCGAGGACTCCGAGCTGGCGGGCATTGTCCAGACGCTCGATGCCATGCGCCCCGACTACGAGGCCCTGGTGCATACGTTTTTGGACGACAACAGCTGCGGCGAGCGCCTGCATGGCGTGGGCGTGATCAGCAAGAAAGACGCGCTGGAGCTTTCGATGGTCGGTCCGTTTGGGCGCGCCTCGGGCGTGGACTACGACGTGCGCATGTTTGGCGACGGTGCCTATGCGGACCTGGCTGCGTTTGAGCCCATCGTTGCCACCGATGGCGACTGCTATGCCCGCTGCCAGGTGCGCTGTGCCGAGGTCACGCAGGCCATGGACATCATTAAGGAGCTTGTGGGAAAGATTCCGCACGACGGCATCGGCGGGCGCACCAAGCTTACGCCGGCCGATGGCGCACGCGGCGAGGTTGTGATTGAGCAACCGCGCGGCGAGGCGTACTACTATGTGCGCGGTAACGGCACCAAGAATTTGGAACGTTTCCGTGTGCGCACGCCGACGTCGCAAAACCTGGCGGGCCTGACGCATGCACTGCAGGGCGTGCTCATTGCCAACGTGCCCATGATTATCCTGACCATCGACCCCTGCATTAGTTGCACGGAAAGGTAGGCGCGGCATGAGTTTGATGACATTTGCCAAGACGGCCTTGGGCTCTATGGTCAAGCAGCCGGTCACGGTGTGCTATCCGCAGGAGAAGCTGGCGGCGCCCGAGCGCCTCCGCGGGCATATCGTCAACGATGTGGACGTGTGCATCTGCTGCGGTATGTGCGCGCGTCGCTGCCCGGCGGGCGCGCTTGCGGTCGATCGCAAGGGTGGTACCTGGTCGATCGATCCGTATGCTTGTGTGGTGTGCGGCGAGTGCATCGAAAGCTGCCCTAAGCACTGTCTGAGTATGGACACCACCCGCACCCCGGTTGCGGCGGACAAGACTCCCACGGTAGAAACCAAGCCGGAGTAGCACTGGAATAGAGCTGGAATAGGGGCCGGTGGGGCAAAAATGCCCCACCGGCCCCGCGCTTAAACGCGCGGCTAGGCTGCCGTTAACAAAACTATGCCGGTTTACGGGGCTGGATAGCGAACCTCCGACCATACAGAAAATTGCAAAAACAAAACCGCAGGTAGACAGCCTGCCGTTTTCCAAAAAATGAAGGTATGGATGAGGGTCCCGACTTTAGCTCCGTAATCCGGCATGGTTTTGAAATGGCACCATATCCGTAACAGCCTTTGATCTCCCGTGGACGGAGGAAAACGGACCATTTTGGCCTTGCGAGGGCTGCCTCGTGACCCGTCTGCCACGAAATGGGCCTATCTACTACGTTTAAGCCGTCGCCCTCAACCATGGCAAATAATGCGAAATAAAAACCGCAGGTAAAACTCCTGTGGTTTTTCATGAAACGCGGTTATGGTCGGGGGTGCAGGACTAAACGTAGTAGATGGGCCGATTTCGTGGCGGGCGCCGTCAGCCGATCTCCGCGGGCGGAAGAAAACGGATCACTTTGGTCCTGCGAGGCTTGCGGAGGCATTCGTGCAGGGGCGCCCGAACAAAACTATGTCGGTTTACTACGATAAATTCGACATCCCCGACCATGACTGCATTTTTCCAAATATTGCAAGCGTTCTACCTGCGGTTTTGCAAGCTCGCAATTTGCTGTGGTTGAAGGTGGGCGATTCATCGTAGTAAACTGGCATCGTTTTGAAATGGCATTAAACCGGTAGCAGACATTTTGTTATGTCGGGGCGGTCGGTCTTCGGGCAACTACCCTCGCAGGTAGGCGATGGCGATTTGGGTGCGGTTGCGCAGGCCCATTTTGGCCAGGATTGAGCTGATATGGTTGCGCACGGTGCCTTCGCCCATATAGGCGGTGGCGGCAATCTCCTTGTTATCGAGGCCGCGGGCAATGAGCTCGGCGACCTCGAACTCGCGGTCGGTCAGGCTGACGAAGGCCGCGGGCCGGCGGGTCGTGCCCACCTCGACGCCCGCCCCATCAAAGTTGATATCCTCGATCGCCTTACCCTCGAGCACGCGTTTGCCGTCCATGACCTGGGCCAACGCCGGCGGGATGGCAGCGACATCGGTTTTGATCAGGTAGCCGCGGGCACCCAGTTTGAGCGCCGACACAATGTACTCGTCATCCGAGAATGTCGTCAGAAACACCACGCGCGCCGCAGGGTCGCGCTCAAGGATCTCGCGGGCCGCCGAAAGCCCGTCGCGCCCCGGCATCTGAATGTCGAGCAGCGCAATATCGGGTGCGTGTTCGGCATAAAGAGCCACTGCATCGTTGCCGTTGGCACCGGTACCCACCACTTCGATCTGCGGCTGGGCGCCCAGGATAATCTTGAGCGAATCGACCACTAGGCGGTCGTCGTCGACAACGATGAGCCTCATCGGCCCTCATCTCCTTGCTGTTTAGGAACGGTGGCAAACACACGCCAGCCGCCGGCGCCGGCGCGTGGGCCGGCGGTGAAGGTGCCGCCAAGCGCCTCGACGCGCTCGCGCATGGAGCCGAGCCCCATGCCTCCTGTGACGTTGCGGCTGCTTGCTTGAGCCCCGCCTGCGCCATCGTCGGTAACGATGAGCTGGTAAAACGACGGATGCTCCATGCATCGTACGGTGACAGTATGGGCGCAAGCATGGCGTATGGCGTTGGAAAGCGCCTCGCGCAGGACCGCCGCAAAGCAGTTGGCGACATTTGCGGGCGCATGCTCGGCCAAAACCTCAAGTTCAATCTGCGGCCCGCCATCTGAGCGCGCGCCCTCCACGATGCGCTCGAGCTGTACGGAGAGATTCGCCGCGTTGTCGTTGAGCGCGTGGACGCTCGAGCGCACGAGCTGAAGCGCTTCGTCCACGGTGCGCTTGACGTCAGCGAAGTCGGCGGCGACGCCGGGCTCGTTGGCGTGGACCACGCGTAGGGCCTCGGTTTGCAGCGAGGCGCGCGTGAGCTGGTGTCCCACGTTATCGTGGATCTCGCGTGCGATGCGGGCGCGCTCGGCGAGCGTTGCGAGCTCGACCTCGTAGTCCTGGCGGTCGGCAAGGTCGCGGTTGCGCGCCTCGAGCGCGAGGGCTCGCTCCTGCAGGTCGTCGCGGGTGCGACGCATGCGCTCCTGCTCGCGCTCCAGCTGAGCGGTGCGCAGAGACAGCAAGGTGGCGGCGACTGAAAGGATGGCGGTCAACAGCAGCGCACGGGTGGGAAGCGCGCCGGCGTGGGCATATGCGACGAGTGCGCAGACAAAGATGGCGCCGGCGCCCAGCGCGACCCAGGCGTGCTCACGGCGCACGTATCGCGCGATGTCATAGAGGGCGAGGGGCGCAAACGGCACAAACGGCGGCACAAAGACGGTCACCATAATGTAAGCGTAGCTCGCGGCCTCACCGGCGCGGCGGGCACGTTCGCCTTGCGCAATTTCCGTAAGCGAGGCGACTGCGACGCCAAGACAAAACGCCGCGACCAAGCAAGCGTCCACGGCAAGGCCCATTGCGGCCGCAATGCAGCACGCCAGCATGATCGATTTGTCGAATAGCCTGTTCATACGGGTATTGTACGCGATGGTGCGCGCGACGATTGCTCGGGTGCCGCAACCGTGACATTCCTCCCGCCCGCCCCCGCCGCACTTGTGACAAAGCTCACTGGCGCGCGCCGGCGGCTCCTGCGATGATGCAATCGTACCGGGCCGCAATCAACGGAAGGGCCGCCTCATGACAGACATCGTCCACGTCGAAAACCTCGTCAAGCGCTACGACGATCTTATCGCGCTCGACCACTTTAACCTGAGCATCGCCCCCGGCGAGATCTTTGGCCTGCTGGGCCCCAACGGCTCGGGCAAGACTACGTCCATCAACTGCATTCTGCAGCTGCTCGCCTACGACAAAGGCACCATCGAGTTGTTCGGCGAGCCCATGACGCCCACGCGTTACGACCTCAAGCGCCGCATCGGCGTGGTGCCGCAGCAGGTGGCGGTGTTCGACGAGCTCACGGTGCGCGAGAACATCGACTATTTCTGCAGCCTCTACGTCAACGACCGCAAGCGCCGTCGCGAGCTGGTCGACGAGGCCATCGACTTTGTCGGGCTGGGCGACTTTGCCAAGTTTCGCCCCGGCAAGCTCTCGGGCGGTCTGGCGCGTCGCCTCAACATCGCCTGCGGCATCGCGCACAAGCCCGAGCTCATCTTCTTCGACGAACCCACGGTGGCCGTCGACCCGCAGAGCCGCAATGCCATCCTGGAGGGCATCTGCCGCCTGCGCGACGAAGGCGCCACGGTGGTGTATACCAGCCATTACATGGAGGAAGTCGAGCAGATCTGCAGCCGCATCATGATCATGGACAGCGGGCGCGTGCTGGCGCAGGGCGCCAACGACGAGCTCAAGCGCATGATTCAGATGGGCGAGCGCGTGACCGTCGAGGTCGGCGCCGTCGAGCTCGCCACGGTCGAGCGACTGCGCGCCCTCGAGCACGTGCTCAGCGTCGAGCTGTCCGGCGGCGAGCTCGTCTGCACCTGCGAAGCGAGCCCGCACAACCTGGTTGACATCCTCGACACGCTGCGCGCCGCCGACGTTGCGCTCGGCCGCGTGTGGAGCGAGCCGCCGACCCTCAACGACGTATTCCTCGAGATCACCGGCCGCGAGCTGCGCGACTAGGGGGCGGCCATGTTCAACACCATTATTATCACGGTCAAGACGCTGCTGCGCCGGCCGAGCACGTGGGTTTGGGGCGCGATCTTTCCCGTCGCGCTTTCCACGATGTTCATGTTTATGTTTGCGAATCTGAGCTCCGACGGCACGGTCGACCCGGTGCCGGTGGCCGTCGTGGCGGATGAGGCCTGGGGCGCCTCAACCTTTAAGGACGTGGCGACGTCGCTTGCCAAGGAAGGCGACGACCAACTGCTCGAGATCCACGAGTTCGACGACGCAGTCGATGCGAACCGTGCGCTTAAGGCTGGCGAGGTCGCGGGCATCTATGCGGTCGATGCCGCGGGCACGCCCAAACTCACATTGCTTTCGAGCTATGACAGCTCGCGTGCGACGTCGGTGCTCACCGACCGCAGCATCCTGGAGACGGTGGCAAGCTCGTATACGCAAAATGCCGAGCTCATGCGCCAGATTGCCCAGGACAACCCGGCGGCGCTCGCCGACCCGGAGGCGGTTGCGCGCGCCCTGTCGCTCGAGGGCGGAATCCGCCGTGTGAGCCTGACGCGTGCCACGCCCGATGGCACGGTCATCTACTACTACGCGCTCTTTGGCCTGGTCGCGATGATGTCTGCCGAGTTTGCCGCCTTGAGCGTCGTCGACCTGCAGCCCAATCTGTCTGGCCTTGGTGCGCGTCGCTGCGTGGGTGGCCTTTCCAAGACGGCGTCGCTGGCCGGCATCTTTGTGGGCGCGTGGTTGGCTTCCTTTGCCTCGATGACGATCGCGATCGGCTACGTGCGCCTGGTCGTGGGGGTCGACTTTGGCGGGCGCGAGGGGCTCTGCCTGGTGGGCGGCGCCGTGTCCGCGCTTGCCGCCACGGGTCTGGGCCTTTTTGTGGGCACGCTTCCCGTTAAGGGCGGCAAGGCGTCCAAGTCGGGCATCCTCACGGGCTTCGCCACCACGTGCGCCCTGTTCGCCGGCCTCTACGGCGAGCCGGCGATGGCGCTTGCCGACGACGTCGCCCGCGCCTGCCCGGCCGAGAGTTGGCTCAATCCCGTCAAGCTTATCTGCGACATGTTCAACCGCCTGTATTTCTTTGAGGACCTGGGCCCCTTTGCCGTTCGCGCCGGCGCGCTGGTCCTTATGGCGTTGCTGTTCGTTGCCGTCGCCACGCTGATCTTTGGAAGGAGCCGCTATGAGCACCTTTAAGACTGCGCTTCGCATGGCGCTGGCGCACCCGTTCTACCTGCTCATCTATACGGTGTTCATCTCGCTCATGGGCGTATTCATCGCGGCATCGGTGAGCTGGAACTCGTCGCAGCTCACCGAGTACGAGCCCTACGACACCAACGTGATCGTGGTCGACCGCGACGACAGCGACCTTTCGCGTGCACTCACCAAGCACCTGGGCTCGCGCTTTGATCTGGTCACGGGTATCGGCGAGGACACCTACGACCTTGCGGACGCGCTTTCCAAGAGCAACAGCGCCAAGGGCAGCGCCGACTGCGTGTTCTTTATCCCGGAGGGGTTTGAGGACGACCTCGTTGCAGCCGCCCGAGCGGGGGAGTCCCTGCCCAAGCTCGATGTGACCTACGGTGCCGGCACCATGGCGGCGGCGCTTTCGTCTGCCGAGGCCTCGCGCTGGATCTCGCTCGCGGGCGCTGCGGCCGCACTTGATCCTACTGTCTCCGACGGTGACGTCGCCAAGGCCGCCGAGCATGCCGCCGTCAAGCGCGCGGAGGTCGAGATTGAGCAGGTCAAGATCGACTCGACAGCCGCCGCCACGCTTGAGTCGTACTTCAACTTTGGCACGTACGCGATTATCTCGTCTGTCATCGTATCGGTGGGGCTGGTGTTCTCGGGCATGAACGAGCCCGAGCGCGTGCGCCGCATGGATGCCGGCCCAATCTCCGAGCGCCAGCGCTCGCTTGCCGTGTTTGCGGCCGCCGCCGTGCTCGCCGTCTGCATCTGGTTTGTGTCGAGCATGATGGGCGTCGTGGGCTTTGCCGGCGCGGTCGCCGAGGTCGGCGTGGGTCGTGTATGCCTGGCACTGGCGGCAACGTTTGCCCTGGCGTGCACGCCGCTGGCCGTTGGCTTTGCGTTGTCGAGCCTGGGCGCGCGCGAGGAGCTGCTCAACGGTGTGGGCAACCTGCTTGGCATGCTCATGACGTTTTTGGGCGGCGCCTGGATGCCGCTGTCGCTGATGGGCCCGGCCGTTCAGACGGTGGCGCACTTTGTGCCGACGTATTGGGTGAACGACGCAATCGGCAAGGCGCTCTCGTCGGACCTGACGTCCGCCGTGCTGGGCGACATCGTCTGCGATCTGGGCGTCACGGTGCTCTTTGCCATGGCCATCGCCGCCGTAGGCCTAGCCCTCACTCACGCCAAATCCCACGCCTAGCCACCTAGTCATTGGGTGCTCATTGGGGACAGACTTAAACGACCAAGGGTGGTCATTGGGGACAGACTTAAACGACTAGTCATCGGGGACAGTCTTTGCCGATTCGCCGGCTCGCCGGCAGGGTCGGCAAGGGCTGTCCCCAGCTGCCGGCAGGAAAGGAACGTCCCTAGCCGCCAGGTGGCGAGGCACTCATTTAAGTCCGTCCCCAATGAGTGGTTTCAGTCATTTAAGTCTGTCCCCAATGACTAGGCGCCGTACTTGACTTTGACCCCGCTTTAACGGGTACCATCCTCTATGTCTGTAACGCCATATAGACCGAGGGGATAGATCTATGACCGCAACTTCACCCGCAGCACCCGCTAAGGTGTACTTCACCAACTTGCGTACGCATGCTCGCGAGAGCCAGCTCGACAAGCTCAAGCGCCTCATCCGCCGCGCCGGTATTGAGCAGATCGACTTTGAGAACAAGTTCGTCGCTATCAAGATTCACTTTGGCGAGCTGGGCAACCTGAGCTTTTTGCGCCCCAACTACGCCCGCGCCGTCGCGGATGTCGTGAAGGAGCTGGGCGGCAAGCCCTTCCTCACCGACTGCAACACGCTCTATGTCGGTAGCCGCAAAAACGCGCTCGAGCACATCGATACCGCCTACCAGAACGGCTTTACCCCGTATGCCACGGGTTGCCAGATCATCATCGCCGACGGCCTTAAGGGCACCGACGAGGCGCTCGTCCCGGTCGAGGGCGGCGAGTACGTGCGCGAGGCCAAGATCGGCCAGGCGCTCATGGATGCCGATATCGTGATCAGCCTCACCCACTTTAAGGGCCATGAGCAGGCCGGTTTTGGCGGTGCCATGAAGAACCTGGGCATGGGAGGCGGCAGCCGTGCCGGCAAGATGGAGCAGCATGCCGCCGGCAAGCCGAACGTCGCGACCGAGCACTGCATTGGCTGCCGTGCCTGTGAAAAGATCTGCGCGCACAACGCTATCTCGTTCGATGACACCCGCGAGCGCGAGCTTGCCAGCGGCGCTACTCGCACGGTGCACGTGGCCGCCATCGACCACGATCGCTGCGTGGGCTGCGGACGCTGCATCGGCGTGTGCAACCAGGACGCCATCAAGCCCGTCTATGACGCCGCGGCCGACGTGCTCAACTGCAAGATCGCCGAGTACACCAAGGCCGTCGTCGACGGCCGCCCGAGCTTCCACATCTCGCTTGCCATGGATATCAGCCCCAACTGTGATTGCCATCCCGAAAACGATACGCCTATCGTCAACGATATCGGCATGTTCGCGAGCTTCGACCCGGTCGCCATCGACCAGGCCTGTGCCGATGCCGTCATGGCGTCCGAGCCGCTGCCCAACACCGAGCTCACCGATAGCGCGGCCAAGATGGAGCATAACCACGAGCATCTGGAGGGCGAGCAGGCGCGTGACCCCTTCTGCATCACGCATCCCGACACCGACTGGCGCGCGTGCATCGCGCACGCCGAGAAGATCGGCCTGGGCACGAGCAAGTACGAGCTTATCGAGGTCAAATAGCGCCTAGCTATTGGACAATATAAGCGCCTTTGTGGCGTAATTCGAGCAAAAGCCGCTCGCGAGCACAGCGCTCACGGGCGGCTTTCCGGAAGTATGCGGCAAATTTCGAGACCGCCGAGCACACGACATTTTTTGGCAACAAAACCCCTGATAAATTGTTGGTAAAACTGCGGTCTGGTCGGCAGTTCCAGATTTTGCCGCATACTTCCGAAGGCGGGAGCCAAAACGGTCCTCCAGCGCTGTAACCAACCATGATTGTTCGCCGTTGATGCGTCAACAAGCAAAGAATGGGTAAACAAGGGGTCACGTATGGTGCAAATTTCGCACGTACCCAGACGCTTTGATATAGTGTTGAGAACTCTTTACGTTGGAGGATGTAACCGGCATGTCCGATTCGAGCGACAGTTCCAAGCCGCGACCCAAGACCGCGGCCGTTCCACACTACACGGTGGGTGAGGAGATCATGAACTCCGTCACCCATGGTGTCGGTTGCCTGCTGGGCATCGCGGGCTTGGTGCTCCTGATCGTATTTGCCGCTCTTCGCGGCGGAGGCCCGGCTCACATGGCCGCGGCGATTGTCTATGGCGTCAGTATTATCCTCGAATACCTAGCCTCTACGCTCTACCACGCGATTCAGCCCGCGCGCGCCAAGCGCGTGTTTCGCATCATCGACCACAGCTGCATCTACCTGCTCATAGCTGGCAGCTATACGCCGTTTTGCCTCATCACACTGGCAAACGATGGCGGCCCTATGCTGTTCTTTGCCGTATGGGCCATCGCCATTATCGGCATCGCCCTCGAGTGCTTTATGCGCGAGCGTCAACCGCACTGGGTAAGCGGCCTGGTCTACCTGCTGATGGGCTGGCTCGTTGTCTTTAAGCTGCCCGAGCTCGTGTCGCTGCTCAACCCCGTGGCACTTGCCCTGCTCGCTGTCGGCGGCGTGTGCTACACCGTGGGCGTGCCGTTCTACATCGCTAAAAACGTGCGCTACCTGCACAGTGTGTTTCACTTGTGGGTGCTCGCCGGCAGTATCTTCCAGTTCATGGCGGTGATCCTCTTCGTAATCTAGCGATCACGTCTGTGCCTGCGGACCCATCCAAGCGGCCGCCGGACGCAACTGCCCTATCCGTTATCTACGTTTACTACCTAACGTCCCGAATCTTGGAGGTTCGAGAAACTCCCGATGGACATAACCATCTCCCTTATCACCACCCTCGTTTTGACCCTCATCAACGGCTACTTCTCTATGTCCGAGATGGCGCTCACCACGGCAAAGCGCGCCGTGCTGGAGCACGAGGCCGAGGAAGGCGACAAACGCGCCGAGCGCGCCGTTAAGCTGGCTGCCGACTCCGACCAGCTGCTCGCCACCATCCAGGTCGCCATCACGCTCGTGGGCTTTGCCTCGTCCGCCGTCGCCTCGACGAGCTTGTCCGACCCGCTCGCCACGTGGCTCATGAGCTTTGGCATCGCGCCGCTCTCTGCCATCGCGCGCGGACTGGCGCCGGTCATCATCACCGTTGCGGTCGCCTTCATGTCCATCGTGATTGGCGAGCTTGTGCCCAAGCGCATTGGTCTGGCCAATGCCGAAGGCGTTTCCAAGCAGGTCGTGGGGCCGTTGTCGTTTTTCCAAAAGATCGCCCGTCCGCTCGTTTGGCTGACTGGCGCTTGCTCCGATGGCCTGGCCCGCATCCTGCGCATCAAGAGTGCCGACGACCGTCAGAACGTCTCGGAGGAAGAGATTAAGTACATGGTCTCGGAGCAGGACGACCTGCTCGACGAGGAAAAGCGTATGATCCACGAGATCTTCGACCTGGGCGATACCGTTGCCCGCGAGGTCATGGTGCCGCGCGTGGACACCACTATGTGCGAGGACGACGAGACGGTCGCCGACGTGCTGTCCACTATGCGCCAGACCGGCTTTAGCCGCATCCCCGTCTATCACGAAGATCCCGACAACGTGGCGGGCATCGCGCACATCAAGGACCTGATTCAGCCCTCGCTCGACGGCGAGGGCGACCAGCCCATCGCCGGTTATTTGCGCGACGCCACCTTTGTGCCCGACACCAAGGACATCCTGCCGCTGCTGTCCGAGATGCAGACTTCGCACGACCAGATCGTGGTGGTCGTGGACGAGTACGGCGGCACGGCTGGCATCATTACCATCGAGGACATCGTCGAGGAGATCGTGGGCGAGATCGAGGATGAGTTCGACCCCGATAACAAGTACCTCACGCGTCTTTCGTGCCGTGAGTGGCTCGTCGATGGGCGTTTTTCGTGCGATGATGCGATTGAGCTTGGTTGGCCGCTCGAGGAAAGCGATGATTATGAGACCATCGCCGGCTGGATTTTGGAACTTTGCGACTCGGTGCCCGACATCGGAGAGGTGTTCGAGGTTGCAGGGTACAAGTTCAAGGTGCAGTCGATGCGTGGCCAGCGCATCTCGCTTATTCGCGTGATCGCTCCGGCCGAAACCGATAAGAAGGATTCCGAGTCCTCGGCAGATAAGCCGGCGGCGCCGGGCGCGGGCTCTGCGGGCCCGCACGACGGCGACGAGTAGGGCAAGGAAGAGTAGGGGAGAGTTATGGCAGGCCTGTTCAACATCCTTAAGGTCACCGTCAGCGAGGACAAGATCTGCGCGCATGTGCTGGTGAACCCCGGCATGCCGCTCATGACCTCGGAGGACATCGAGGCCACGGCGCGCGTGTACTACCTGGTGCCCGCGATTGCCAAGCACCTGTGCCTAGGCGATTCCGGTCGTGAATTCCAGGACTGCATGGGCCAGACCGAGCTTTGCCATCTGCTTGAGCACGTGACAGTGGAGCTCATGAACGAGACCGGTCTCGCCGGCAGCATTTCGTGCGGCCGTACCCGCGTAAGCGAGCACGATGAGCGTGTCTTTGAGGTTGAGCTTTCATGCCCCGATGACGCGCTGGCCATCGGCGCGCTGTCTTCGGCGACCTTTATGATGGACTGGGCTTATCTGCACGCCGACCAGCCTGCCCCTGACGTGGAGGGCACGGTCGCGGGCCTGCGCAACCTGGTGCTGGGTATGCGCGCCGAGGCCGAGGGCAAGGATCCGCACGAGGCCATCGCCGCCGCAAACGCCGAGGACGTGGCCGAAGGCGAGGCTCCTGCCGATTCCGAACCCGGCGTCGAGGCAACTGCTGAGGAAGCCTTCGAGTCCGAGCCCGCGGAGCCCCAGGGTGTCCCGAGCTTTGACGATGAGCTGCAGGAGGCAATCGATACCGAGGGCGCGACCGCCGAGAGCCACGAGGCCCCCGCTGCCGTCTACGGTGGCGCGGCGACGGTTCCGGCAGGCCCCGCACAGGAAGGTGCGCTTCCGCTCGTTGATGGCGCCGGCGAGGACCCGGCGGCCACGGTGGCCATGCCTGCCATGCCGCAGGAGTAGGCTCACTCGCTTATCACTATCATGTACCTGCGCTTTTACCGTACGCAGATGAGCGCGACGGCAAGTGTTGCGCTGCGGGTATAATGGACAGCATTCAAACGGTGGGCATCGAGGTGCCCGCAGGAGAGGAATGATCATGGGAAAGACTTTCAGCTTTGTCTCCGGTGCGCTCTTTGGCGCTGCCGCCGGCGCTATCATCGGCGTTGCTCTGGCCCCGCGCTCGGGTGCCGAGACCCGTGCCATGGCCGCCGATATCGCCAACGATGCCTGGGACAACATGCGCGACACCTACGAGCACGGTGCCGAGGAGGCTCGTGCCGCGGTCAACGACTTTGGTCCGATGGTCGACGCCAAGACCGATGACCTGCGCGCCAAGGTCGACCTGGCCCGCGAGCGCATGGACCAGCTTCGCGAGCAGCTCAACGACGCCATCTCGGGCGGCAACGTGACGCCCGCTGCCGACGTCGTGGTCGAGAACGTCACTGAGGCCGACACCGAGGCCACGGAGCCCTCGACCGAGGCATAATGCGCGCAGGGGATTTTGTCGGCGTCAAGGTTTATCGTAAGCCTGCCGAAGACAAGCGCACCAAAAAGGACGGCACGCCGCGCAGCCCCAAAAAGCTCGGCAAGATTCACTTTCCGGTCTTTACCCCGGGCGGTACGCGCGTGGTGGGCTTTATGGTTCGCCAGTCCGATATCGCGGGCATGATCGAGCGCCCCGATCGATTTGTGGCACTCGATGCCATCGGCGTCTATGAGGGTGCTGTCGTGGTCGACGACGTCAAGGGCACCTACGATGCCGCCGCGGCCAAGCGCCTCGATATCAACCTGGACGATTGCATCATCTGGGTTGGCATGGACGTGCGCACGGAATCGGGCGATGTCGTGGGCTACTGCTCGGACGTTGAGTTCAAGCCGCGTTCGGGTATCGTGCAGACGTTCTACGTGACCGCCGGCACTGCCTCGAGTGTGCTGGTGGGCGACACACAGATGCCGCCGACGATGCTGCGCGGCTACGAGAACGGCGCGATGATTGTCTCGGACGAGGTCAAGTCGCTCGGGTATTCGGGCGGCGCGGCCGCCAAGGCTGCCGAGGCCAGTGTCGTGGTGGGCGATAAGGTCAAGAAGGGCGCCAAGGTGCTCGATGACAAGGGATCGGCCGCCGTGGACAAGGGCAGTCGCGCACTGGGCAAGCAGCTCGGCAAGACGCGCGGTATGTTCAAGGCCTTTAAGGACGAATATCAAAAGGCGAGCGGGGGCTCGTCAAAAGCTAGCAAATAGCGACGTACCAAATGACGGGGGCGAGCCGGAGACATGTTGCTCCGGCTCGCTGTGTTTATGGGGGATGGCACATGCGCCAAAACGGATCTAACTTAAACGGGCGCTCGGGTGCGCGTCCGACGGCGCGACGCGACCTGGGGCAGCTGCCCAGCGGTCAGCGTCGACGTCGCCGTAAACCCGGCGCGATGTACCTCAACCATAGCCGTGGGTTTAGCGATCGCAGCGCGCGCATCGGCAACGGGCGCTCACCGCGCCGACCGTCCCGCCTGCCCTATGCGCTCATCGCTGTCGGCTGTGCGCTCGTGCTGTTTATCGCTGCCGTCGTGGGCTATGTCAATCGCAGCGTGGACATTGTGCTCAATGGGGAGCAGGCTTCGGTGCGCGTGGGCTCCACGTTGCAGAACCTTATCGATGATCAAGGCCTGACCGACACCTACGATGCCGGCGACTTGTTGGCTGTCGACGATAGCGTGCTTACCCGCCGTGGCGGCGAAAAGCTGTCGGTGAAGGTGGACGGCAAACGGGTGAAGCAGGGCAAGTGGAATAGCCGCGAGCTAACGGGCGGCGAGAAAGTGACGGTCAAAGACGGCCGCGACACGTACGAGAAGCACGAGGTCCAGGTCACGACCATTGAGCCCAAGTTGAAGGTCGAGGGCACGGGCGCTATCGAATACGTTAAAACCTGGGGCGTTCGGGGCCGCTCCGAGGTATGGGTCGGCGAGCAGTCGGGCAAGACGCAGGACCGCGGCGAGGTCGTGCCCGCCACCGACTGTGTAGTCGAGTGCGCGAGCGTAGCGCCCAAGGGCAACGAAAAGTACGTGGCCCTGACATTTGACGAGGGTCCGAGCGGCGCGACCAAGCAGGTCTTGCAGGTGCTCAAGGAAAAGGGCGTCACGGCGACGTTCTTCCTTTCGGGCGATGCTGCGGAAGCCTCGCCCGCTACTGCCAAAGCGATTGTCGATGCCGGATGCGAGATCGGCTCCAACAGCTACAGCGATGATTCGCTCAAGGACAAGGATCGCGAGGCGGTGCGCAAGCAGATCACGAAGGGCACCGAGGCGATTAAGTCGGCGACCGGCGTCGAGACGATGTTGCTGCGTGCTCCCTACGCCGCGTTTGACGAGCAAAACTGGATCGATGCGATGGACCTGGTGTCTGCCGTGGTCTCGTGGAATATCGATTCGGGCGACTGGCTGCTCAACGGCGCCGACGAACAGGTTTCGACAGTGCTCGAATCGGTGACTCCGGGCAACATTGTTTTGTTCACCGATAGCGACGAGTGCTCCGAACAGACGCTCGAAGCGCTGCCGCAGATCATCGATGGCCTTGTCGGCAAGGGCTACAAGATCGTGACGCTGAGCGATTTGGTGAAGACGGATACGTCGCTGAGCAAAAAACTCACCTCGCTAACGAAGACTTCCATGCCCAAGAACGCCGTGTTTCCCCAGCTCGCCGAAGATAACGACACCGCAGACTAGTCATGGGGGACGTTCTTAAACGACTATGTCACGGATGCGTCAGCGTTTGGTATGCCTGCGATGTTTGGAGCATAAATTTGGCGTCACGGCGCGATGCTGATGCTATAGTTACTGCGGATAACAAGGGTCAAGAGAAAGGTTGCAGGTGAAATCCAAACCTCGACCATACAGTCGATGACCCCTTGCAGGTGCTTCTTGCGCATGCACGGGGTGTGAGCGCCGAGCGGTGTGCCGCCCGCGCATGCGTATACATATCTAAAAGTCCACGGATGGCGTGCCGGCATGGCCACGGTCCGAAGGAATAATGATGGGGAGCACCAGTGAATTATCTGAGTGAGATGCTCAAGCTGCCGGTCTTGGACGTCGATGGCGAAAAGCTCGGCGTTGTGAACGATTTTGGCATTGCTACCGGCGAAGTTTTTCCGCACGTGACGTCGCTCGCGTTCCGCGGTCCCGGCAAGACGCCGTTTATGATCAGCTGGCGAAAATGGGTCGACCGTATCGACGAGACGGGCGTATACCTTAAGACGTCGGCTACCGAAATCCGTTTTTCGTACCTGCAGCCGACCGAACTCCTGCTCGCGCGCGACGTGCTCAACAAACAAATCGTCGACACGCAGGGCATGAAGGTCGTGCGCGTAAACGACATCAAGTTTTCCATGTCAGGCGAAAATCAGCTGCGCCTGCTGGGTGCCGAAGTCGGTGCCCGCGGTCTGCTGCGCGCAATCAGCCCCGCTCTTGAACATGTCGTCGAGGGCTTTATGAAGCACCTGGGCAAACCGCTCGGCGAGGACATCATCGCCTGGTCCTACATGGACCTGCTCGATCGATCGACTAAGAACATCCAGCTGTCGGTGTCGCATAAGACGCTCGGCGAGCTGCATCCTGCCGACATTGCCGACATTATCGAGCAGCTCGATCCTCGCCTGCGCGCGCAGGTGTTCGCGCAGCTCGACACCGCCCAGGCCGCCGAGGCCATCTCGGAGTTCGATGACGACGAGCTCATGACCGAGATGCTCGAGGGCCTGTCCGACACGGATGCGTCGTCGATGCTGGCCATGATGGACCCGGACGACGCCGCCGACCTGATCGACGAGCTCGATTACGAGAAGGCCGAGAAGCTCCTGCGCCTGATGGGCGTTCAGGAGGAGAAGGCGATTCGTAACCTGCTGGGCTATGAGGAAAACACTGCCGGCCGCATTATGACCTCGGAGTTTGTCTCCCTGCCTGCCACGGCGACGGTCGGTGACGCCATTGAGGCGATCCGCAAGCTCGACGAGGATTTCGAAAGCGTCTACTACGTCTATACCGAGGATCCGAGCGGTATGCTGACCGGCGTGCTCTCGCTGCGCACGTTGATCGTGGCCGACCGCGACGCCACGCTGGGCCAGCTGGCCTACCGCGACCTGGTTTATGTGTCGCCCGACGAGGACCAGGAAGACGTAACGGATGAGATGACCAAGTACGACCTGGTCGCCATCCCCGTCTGCGATGAGAACCGCCACATCTTGGGCATTGTGACCTTCGACGACGCCATGGACGTTATCGCCGAGGAGCACCAGGAGGACCTGCAGATCGCAGGCGTCGGCTCGGGCGATAGCGCGTCCGACGACTCGACGAATGTGCTCAGCTGGTTTGTGCATCGCCAGTACTGGGTTGTCGTTTGGGGCATTGCCTCGTGCATCATGGCGGCAGTGCTGGGGACGGCGCTGGGCTCCGCACATCTGGTGGTGTTCCCCATGTGCGCCATGCCGCTCGTGCTGCTGGCTGCCTCGCGTATGGTGTCGTTCGTCAAGAACTACTTCCTGGAGTACGACGGCCATGACGATGAACCCAAGCCGTATCTGGGATTCTTCTTCCAGAGCACGGGCATGGGCCTGATCCTGTCGCTCGTGACCTACCTGTGCGCTCAGCTGGTGCGCACCACGGCGTTCCCCGACGCGCCCATGCTTGAGGAGCAGCTCTTTACCGGCTGCTTTAACATCGCGGCCATCGTCTGCCTGATTGGCAACATGAGCGCTGTGATTTACCTGATGGTGCTGTTCTGGCGCGACGAGCACGACCTCAATACGTCGGGTACCGCCATGAACGTCATTGCCGTCATGATCTCGTGCGTGGCGTACTGTGCCGCTGCGGTGCTGCACACCATGTCGGTCATGGGTTAGGTGGTCGCGTGCAAAATAGCAAGCAAAAGCAGGGCACCAAGCAAAAGCTGACCATCGCGGCCATCTTTGGTGCCATGGGTCCTGGCCTTCTGGCGGCGCTTTCGGGCAATGACGCAGGCGGCATCGCCACGTATTCCAGCGCCGGTGCCAGCTATGGTTACAAGATGCTCTGGATGCTTCCCGTCATGACCGTGCTGCTCATCGTGACGCAGGAGACCGCGGCGCGTTGCGGCTGCGTGACGGGCAAGGGCCTGGCCTCGCTCATTCGCGAGCGCTTTGGCGTGCGCAAGAGCGTGCTGGCCATGGCGGCGCTGCTGATTGCCAACACAGCCGTGACCATTTCGGAGTTTGCGGGTATCGCGAGCGGCCTTGCCCTCTTTGGCGTGCCGGCGAGCATCTCGGTGCCGCTTGTGGCGCTGATGGTTTGGATGCTTACCATGTCGGGTAGCTTCCAGCGCATCGAGAAGATTCTGTTGCTGGTGAGCTGCGTGTTTGTGACCTACATTGTCGCTGCAATTATGGCTGGTCCCAGTTGGGGCGAGGTGGCGGTCGATCTGGTTGTACCCAACATTCAAAATGACCCCAGCTACGTGTCGCTTGTGGTCGCGACGATCGGTACCACCATCGCGCCCTGGATGATTTTCCTGGCACAGAACAACGTGGTCGATAAGAATGCGGGCGAGGACGATATCGTGTTGCAGCGCATCGATACCGTGAGCGGCTCGATTGCCGCCGATGTCATTGCCGGTTTTATTATCATCACGACCGGTACGGTATTGTTCCCCGCGGGCATTCAGATTAGCGACGCTGCAGACGCTGCCCGCGCGCTGGAGCCCATTGCGGGCCAGTGGTCCACGGTGCTGTTTGCCTCGGGCCTGGTCGCGGCGAGCTTCTTGGCCGCCTGTGTGCTGCCGGGCGTTACGTCCAGCGCTATCTGCGAGGCGTTTGGCTGGGAACGCGGTGCCGATCGCAGCTGGGACGAGGCCCCGGTCTATCGCGGCATCATTACGGCAATCATTGGCATTTCTGCCGTGCTGGTGCTCATGCCCGGCGTCGACCTGTTCCAGATTATGATGACCTCGCAGGTCATCAACGGCGTGTTGCTGCCCGTGGTTCTGGTGTTCCAGGTGGTTATTGCCGCCGATCGACACATTATGGGCGCCAACCGCAACGGCCGTGTGTGGAATGTGCTCACTTGGGCGACTATCGGCGTTATTACGGTGCTGACGGTCGTCATGTTTGTTCTGCAAGCGATGGGCTACAGCGCGTAGCACCTCTCTTGGACTCTAAACAGGCCGCCGCCATGGGCTGCGGCCTGTTTTTGTCTGCTATAGGGTGCTAGTTATATACCGATATGCAGCTATAAAGCCGCCTCTGGGGTGAATTAACAGCCCAGAGGCGGCTTTGTAAGTCGCGGAAGTGGTCCCAAGTGCCGGATTGTAAGCAGATTTGGCTGTGCGTTACTTGTCGGTGCCTAGCTTGTGCGGTTTGTAGGCGAGGGCGTTGACGAGTGCCTCGGCAGCGGATTTGACAGCCGCCGGCTGCGGATCGTTAACGTGGTCCTCGGGGTGCACGGGTAGGTCCTTCTTGACGGCATCGTGGATGAGCTTAAGGTACTCGGTCACGCCGGTAGTCGACAGGTGCGTGCCGTCGCCATCGAACAGGTCGTTGCGGTTGGCGCTGTGCCCGTACCAGTCGATAACGCGTACATTCTTGTAGCGCGTAGCGGCGTTGGCGATGGCTTGGTTCGTGGACCCGACCCACGGCTGCGGGCTACGCGTGTTTACAAACACGACAATACGCTGATCACCGGCGTCGGCCATGATCGCATCAATCTGATCATCGGTTACCAGGCCGTTGGTGCCTAGCGCAAAGACCACAATCCTGCCTGCAAGATTTTGCTGGATATAGCCCTCAAATGTCGCGCGGCCCGCATCAAACTGGCGGCCCTTTTCGGCATCGATGTGGCTGTGCGGGAACACGCCGTCAAAGGCATCGACGGCGCGCAGGGACACGGAGTCGCCAATCATTAGCAGGTCGTAGGCTCCGTCGGGGAAGCCGTCGTCATCTTTGTCGGTGTCATCGGCCGCCCGCTGATCTTGAGGCTTTGCATTTTTGGCCTCCTTGTTTAGGATTTCGGCGCCCTCGCCGCTCAGTGCGGATGTGTCGGGCACAAAGACCAGGCCGCCCAGCGCCACAACAAGCGCGACGGCGCAAACGGCGCAGGTGGGGACATGTGCGCGCATCCAGCCGGCGAGCGTGGTGGTGCCGTCGCGGAGCTCGGCAACGGTGCGCCCAAAAGCGCCCTTCCTAAACGGCGTTTCGATAAAGCGATAGGAGCACTCGGCCACGGCGACCACCAACAACACCTGCAAAATGTACTGCCACCAGGGCGTGTCGTTAATGTTGGCGACCGGGTTCATGAGGAGCAGCAGCGGATAATGCCACAGGTAGATGCTGTAGGAGCGCTTGCCGATCCATACGAGCGGCTCGGCGGCCAAGGCCCGTGCGACCATGCCCTGGGGCTGCACACATGCCGCGATAACCATCAGTGTGAGGATGGAGCACAGCAGCGTGCCGCCGCGATACTGAAACGCGGTATAGCCGTTGGTGAGCGCGACCATGGCGGCGAGTCCGACCAGGCCAACGACGCCCATCAAATCGATGGATGCGGGGGAGGACCAAAAGCGTGCGAGCTCACTTGGCTTTGTCGTGGCGGCCTCGGCGGTGTCGCTCTTTGACTTGCCGTGCTTGGCGGCGCCGGCCAGTCGGTCGAGCCCCAGATGGCGGACAAGGCGCGCAGGCGCCAGGTCGCGGTCGGGGATAAAGGCCATCCAGGCGCCCAGCAGCAACGAGAACACGCGGGTGTCGGTGCCGTAGTACACGCGGCTGGGGTCGGTGGCGGGGTTGTAGAGCACCATCATGGCGAGGGCGGATACCGCGGCAAGGCCCAGGACCACGCGGCGCGTGTTGGGCTTGCTCATGTGCACCGACACCATGGCGAGCAGCAGCGGCGGCCAAATAAGATAGAACTGTTCCTCGATGGCAAGCGACCAAAAGTGCGTGAGCGGCGAGGGGTCGCCCAGGGCGTTAAAGTACGAAACGTCCTGCATGATCTGCCACCAGTTATTAAAGAACAGCAGCGACGGCAGGATGTCGGGGCGCATCTTGGTGAGCATCACATGGTTAAAGACAGTGCACAGTGCGCAGGTCACCACCACGACGGTTACCACGGCGGGGAACAGGCGACGGATGCGGCGGATCCAGAAGCTCTTGAGATCGATACGACCGGTCTTTGCGATTTCGTTGAGGAGCAGGCGCGTGATCAAGTATCCCGAGAGCACAAAGAAGATCGTGACGCCGAGCAGGCCGCCCTGAGCCCACGTGAGGTTGAGGTGATAGAGCACCACCGCGACAACGGCGAGCGTGCGAAGGCCGTCGAGGGCGGGGATGTAGCGAGATTTGGGACGCGTGGGCGCCTGTTCTTTTGCGGCGCTGTCGGTGCGGGCGCCCTTGTTGGCGGGCGAGCGATGGGAGCCTGCAGCGCGGCGCGGCTCGGTGGTTTGGCGGTTAGTGCGCGAACGTTCGTGCGGCGCTTGTTGATCGCTCGCATGGCGTGAGCTGCGCGAGCTCGATCGCGGGAATTGATCCATAAAACATCATCCAATGACGAGAATAATCAGCACGCTTTCATTGTAGCCGCCTACTCCTGTGAATGCTTGCTGCTGGCGTAAGCTCAAGCGCGCGTCCACATCAAAGTGAACTAAAGTTATAGAGGTGCGAGAGTGCACGATTGACGGCCGACAGCGGGTGCAGAGCCCGCGGACGAGGAGGTTTCCATGGCAGATTGCGGCATCGTTGCGGTGTTTGGCAGCATGAACATGGACCTTTCGGTGGCGTGCGAGCGCATGCCGCGTGCGGGCGAGACCGTCGGCGGCAGCGGGTTTATCACCAACGCCGGCGGCAAAGGCGCCAACCAGGCCGTAGCAGCTGCGCGCATGGGCGCGCGCACGCGCATGATCGGCGCGGTCGGCCGCGACGCGTTTGGCTCGTCGCTCGTGGCGGGGCTCCAAGATGCTGGCGTGGACTGTGACTTTGTGGCGTGTCGCGACGATGTGGAGACGGGAACGGCGACCATCATTCGCTGTGAGGGCGATAACCGCATCGTGCTGTCGCCGGGCGCCAACCATGCACTTGCGGGCGAGGACGTTGCCCGCGCGCTGAGGCGTCTGGTGACCGATGAGCTCGATGGCAACGCCAGCGAGATTGCCCCGGCTGCCGGAAGCGTCTTTATCGCCCAGGGCGAATGTGACCTTGTGGCGACTGTCGAGGCGCTTGTTTGCGCTCGCGAGCTGGGGTTCTATACGGTCTTTAATCCAGCGCCTGCCTGCGAAGTGCCTGCGGAGGTCTGGCCTGCAGTCGACTTGGTCTGTCCCAACGAGACTGAGTGCCAGGTACTGACGGGCATCTTGCCTGCAGACGATGCGAGCTGCGTCGCGGCGCTCAATGCCCTGCTCGCCAAAGGTGCCGGCGCTGCGGTCATCACGCTGGGCGGCGCCGGCTCGGTTACGCTCGGCGACGACGGCGATCTGCTGCGCATGCCGGCGCTTTCGAGCGCGGTGGTCGATACGACGGCCGCGGGCGATACGTTTATCGGTGCGCTTGCCGCGGCTCGTCTGGAGGGCCTGCCGCTCTTTGAGTGCATGGCCGCGGGTGCTCGCGCCTCGGCGGTGACGGTGTCGCGCCTGGGCGCGCAGCAGTCGATTCCCACGCGTGCCGAAGTTGAGCGCGTGTTTGATTTAGACGATTTAGTACAAGACGGAGAAGCGGAGTAGAACAATGGCAACCAAGAAGCTGATCCTTGATCTGGATATGGGTGTGGACGATGCGATGGCGCTTGCCTATGCCATCGCGAGCCCCGAGGTTGAGCTCGTGGGCATTACCACGTGTTTTGGCAACGTGCGCGTCGACCAGTCGGCGCGCAACTGCCTGGCGGTGCTTGACCTGTTGGGCCGTCCCGAGGTGCCGGTGTACCTGGGTGCCGACCGTCCTCTGCAGGCGACTGAGCCCTATACGCCGCCGGCGTCCACCGTACTCATTCACGGCAAGAATGGCATCGGCGGCGCGAGTGTGCCCGCGTCGCCCTACGAGCCGGTGGGGGCGACGTCGGCCGATGGCAACGCTGCAGTCGATTATCTGATTGATGCCGTGCGCACCTATGGTCCCGATCTGGTCTACGTAGCGACCGGCCCGCTCTCCAACCTGGCGCTTGCCCTGGAGCGCGATGCGGCGGCGGTGATGTCTATTGGCCGCGTGGTGGTGATGGGCGGCGCCCTGACCGTGCCCGGCAATGTGAGCGCGGGTGCCGAGGCCAACATGGCAAGCGATCCCGAAGCGGCCGATGCCGTGCTGCGTTCGGGCCGCAAGCTCACTATGGTGGGCCTGGATGTGACGCATCGCGTGGTGCTCACGCGTCGCGACATTGCCGGATGGACGGGCTCGGGCACCATGGCGGGCTGTGCGTTTGCGAGCATGGTCGAGCACTACATTGGCTCGTACGAGATGAACGCACCCTACCTGGGTGGTTGTGCGCTGCACGATCCGCTGGCCGTCGCCGTGGCGATCGACCCCACGCTCGTGGGTGCGCTCGGCTGCAATCTGCGTGTTGATCTGCTGGGAGAGTATCGCGGCCGCACCATTTGCGACGAGCATCGCCTGTCCGATCCGGACAAGAGCGCGCTTGTGGCGCTGACCGTGGATGCCCCGCGCTTCCTGTCCGAGTTCAAGACGCGCATGGCCCGTGTTCTTGGCTAGATGATTTCCGTGCCCCGCCCCATGTAGTCAATTTGGGACGGGGCTTTTTTAGCTACCGAGTAAATGTGCCCGTTGGGGGAATAGTCGTGCCACTTCGCTTGACAACAGGCTAAACTAGCTCATAAACATTTACTATTCTGTTTAGATTGAATTTGCGGTCGTTTAGTTGTCGAGTCATCAAGTTGCGATGCTCCGCCACGGCCGTTGCTAGGGGGAACAATGGCCAAAGCAAGTGTTCGCGAGATCAGCCGCATCACCGGTTTTTCGCCTGCGACCGTGTCCAACGCGCTCAACCGCAAGCGCAGCGTGAGTGAAGAGACCGCCAAGGTCATCCTGGAGTGCGCGCAATCGCTTGGCTATCAGCAGTCGACGCAGCTCGAGAGCATTCAGTTTGTGCTCGCGCGCAAGACGGGCGCCATTCTGGACGAGAGCACCTTCCATCCCGCGGTCATCGAGGGCGTGGAGCGCCAGGCGCGTCGTCACGGCATGAGCACGAGCTTTGTCTCGCTCGACTTTAGCGACTTGGACGCCGTGCGTCCGCAGGTCGAGGGCCTGATCGCCGATCCGTCCGCCGCTATCGTGCTGATGGGTACCGAGCTGGGTGAGGAAGACTACGCCCTGTTTGCCAACGCTGCCGCCCACCTGATCGTGCTCGATGGCTGGAGCGATCGTCAGTACTTCGATGCCGTGGTCATTGCCAACACCGACTCGGTGCTGCGCGCCGTGGATCACCTCATCGAGAAAGGTCACAGGCAGATCGGCTATCTGGCAGGCGACCTTCGCATCCGCAACTTTAAGGATCGCGAGCGCGGCTATCGCCAAGCGCTTGAGGACGCAGACCTTGAGGCCAACCCGACATGGCGCGTTACGCTGGGCACCACGCTCGAGGGCGCCTATCGCGACATGGGCGCATGGCTCGACAGCGTCTCGCGCGACGACCTGCCGACGGCTTTCTTTGCCGAAAACGACGTGCTCGCCGTGGGTGCCATGCGCGCGCTCAACGAGCACGGTATTCGCGTGCCCGAGGATGTCTCGATCATCGGCTTTGACGACCTATCTCTGGGCGCCTTCTCCAACCCGCCGCTCACCACGGTGCACGTTCCCAAGCACGAGGTGGGCGAGATCGCGGTGCGCCGCCTGGTGGGCAACATCCGCAATCCCAAGAGCTATACCTGCAAGACAGCCGTATCGACCTATTTTGTCGAGCGTCAGAGCGTGCGTGAGATCTAGGCAAAGGCAACGCCGGGCCGCAGGGCGGCAAAGCTCGCCAAGGCAGAAAAATAACGTCATCCAAAAGGGGTCCTTCGGGGCCCTCTTTTTGTTGCCCTTGTATGTTCAGTTTGTTTACATACCGTTTAGGCTGATTTCTCTACCGTTTACGGGTATTTCGCGTTACACTTCTAAACAAAAGAGTAAAACATTTAGTAAACAGAACAAAACGAAATACGCGTCTGTTTACTGAACATACAACTAGGGGAGGACGTACATGGATAAGATTAAGCTCGGCTTTGTGCCCACGCGCCGCAGTATCTTTAGCGCGCCGGACGCAATCAAGTATCGCGGCCTGACGGCTGATCGCCTGCGTGAGATCGGCGTCGACATCGTGGATATCGACGACATCAATGACGAGGGCCTGCTGTTCGACGACAGCCACATTGAGCCTATCGTCAAGAAGTTCCGCGCCGAGGGCGTCGATGGCATTATGCTGTGCCACGCCAACTTTGGCACCGAGTACGTTTGCGCTCGCCTTGCCCGCGAGCTCGGCCTACCCGTGCTGCTGTGGGGCCCGCGCGACGAGCGCCCCGAGCCCGACGGCACCCGCCTGCGCGATAGCCAGTGCGGCCTGTTCGCCACCGGCAAGGTCCTGCGCCGCTTCCAGGTTCCCTTCACCTACATGACCAACTGCCGCCTGACCGATCCCGAGTTCGAGCGCGGCGTTTGGGACTTCTTGGCCGTGTGCAACGTGGTCAAGACCTTCAAGCACACCCGCATCCTGCAGATGGCCACCCGTCCGTTCGACTTCTGGTCGACCATGTGCAACGAGGGCGAGCTGCTCGAGAAGTTCAACATCCAGCTTTCGCCCATTCCCATGACCGAGCTTGTCCAGGCCGTGCGCGACGCCCAGGCCGACGAGCAGGCCATGGCTACCATGCTTGCCCACATCAACGACAGCTTTGAGATCTGCATCCCCGAGGATAAGGTTCCCGCGGTCGCCGGTCTTGCCATCGCCATGAAGCGCCTGGTCGAGAAGTACGGCTGCAACGCCGGCGCCATTCGGTGCTGGAACGCTCTGCAGGACGAGCTAGGCATTATGCCCTGCGCCGCCAACGCCATCCTCAACGAGATGGGTATTCCTATCGTATGCGAGACCGATATCCACGGCGCCATCACTGCGCTGATGGTCGAGGCCGCCGACCTGGGCCGTCACCGCGGCATGTTCGCCGACTGGACCGTGCGCCATCCCGATAACGAGAACGGCGAGCTGCTGCAGCACTGCGGCCCCTGGCCCTGCAGCTGCGCGGCCGTCAAGCCCAAGCTCACCTACCCGCTGGCTTTCGATCATCCCGGTGCGCTGACGGCCGAGGCCAAGCACGGCGACCTCACCCTTGCCCGCTTTGACGGCGACAACGGCGAGTGCTCGCTGCTGCTGGGCAACGCCCGCGGCATCGACGGCCCGGCCGGCATGGGCACCTATCTGTGGGTCGAGGTCGACAACCTCAAGCGCCTCGAGGCCAAGATCGTCGAGGGTCCCTACATCCACCACTGCGTCGCTATTCACGCCAACGTGGTGCCGGTGCTCTACGAGGCGTGCAAGTACCTCGGCATTGCTCCCGACCTGTACGACCCCATCGAAGAAGACGTTAAAGCCTACCTGCGAGGAGAGTAGAAATGGCAACTATCGAAGAGCTTGAGTCCCTGCGTTGGGACCTTCGCCGCGATTGCGTCGATATCATCATGGCTGGCGCTGGCGGCCACATCGGCGGTGACATGTCGGTGATCGACGCCCTCATGACCCTCTACGCCAACCACCTCAACATTTCGCCCGAGACCGCCGACGATCCCAACCGCGACCGCTTCGTGCTCTCCAAGGGCCACGCCATGGAAGCCTACTACGCGGTGCACTGCCACGAGGGCTATCTTGACCTCGACGACGTCAAGGCCCGCTTCTCCAAGTTCGGCAGCCCCTACATCGGCCACCCCAACAACAAGCTCAAGGGCATCGAGATGAACTCGGGCTCGCTGGGTCACGGCCTGCCGGTGGCCGTGGGCATGGCGCTCGCCGGCAAGATGGACGGCCGCGACTACCGCGTCTACACCATCATGGGCGACGGTGAACTTGCCGAGGGCTCGGTCTGGGAGGGCGCCATGAGCGGCGGCAACTACCAGCTCGATAACCTGTGCGCGCTCGTGGACCGCAACCGCCTGCAGATCAGCGGCAGCACCGAGGACGTTATGAAGCAGGACTCGCAGGAGGAGCGCTGGGCCGCCTTCGGTTGGAACGTGCTCTCCATTCCGGGCAACGACGTCCGGGCCATCGACGCCGCGCTGACGCTTGCGGCCGAGACCTGCGGCAAGCCCACGGTCATCATCCTCAACACGGTGAAGGGCTATGGCTCGCCTGTTATGGAGGACAAGGCCGCCTGGCACCATCACCTGCCCAACGATGAGGAATATGCTCAGATCATCGCCGATTTCGCTGCCCATAAGGAGGCCGTCAATGGCTAACAAGATCGCCAATCGCAAGGTTATCTGCGACACGCTGCTCGAGGCCGCGAAGACCGATAAGGACATCGTCGTCCTATGCTCCGACTCCCGCGGCTCCGCATCGCTCACGCCGTTCTTTGATCAGTATCCCCAACAGTCCGTCGAGGTCGGCATTGCCGAGCAGGACCTGGTGAGCATCGCCGCCGGCATGGCTTCGTGCGGAAAGAAGGCCTGGGCCGCCTCGCCGGCGTCCTTTGTGACCACGCGCTCGTATGAGCAGTGCAAGGTCGACGTCTCGTACTCCAACACCAACGTCAAGCTCATCGGCATCTCTGGCGGCGTGTCCTATGGCGCCTTGGGCATGAGCCATCACTCCGCGCAGGATATCGCCGCCATGAGTGCGATTCCCAACATGCGCGTGTATCTGCCGAGCGACCGCTTCCAGACCGCCGAGCTCGTGCGGGCTCTGGTCGCCGACAACAAGCCGGCCTACATTCGCGTGGGCCGCAACCCGGTCGAGGACGTGTATACCGAGGACGAGTGCCCGTTCCAGATGGATCGCGCCACCTGGGTGCGTCGCGGCACCGATGTGACGCTCGTCGCCACCGGCGAGATGGTCCGCCATGCCGTGGACGCTGCCGACCTGCTGGCCGAGCAGGGCATCTCGGCAACGGTGCTCGACATGTATTGCGTCAAGCCGCTTGACGCCGAGGCCGTGATTGAGGCCGCCGGTGCCACGCGCGCCGTTGTGACCGTCGAGGAGCACAGTCCCTTCGGAGGCCTGGGCTCTATGGTCGCGCAGGTGGTGGGCGAGCATTGCCCGCGTCCGGTCAGGTGCCTGAGCCTGCCCGACGCGCCGGTCATCACCGGCACGAGCCCCGAGGTCTTTGCGCACTACGGCCTCACCGGCGAAGGCATTGCCAAGGCTGTCGCCGAGTTCCTCGGCAACTAGTAGATACAGACGCTGCGCGGCCGCCAAGCACCGCACCTTGCCGTTCAAACCGTCGCTTGCGTACGCAAAGTACGCGGCGCTCCTCTTTCACGGCAATCTGCGGCACTTGACGGCCGCTCGCTCCTTGTCCGCCAGTCGTCTTTGATTTGGCGGAAGGAATGGGAGAGTACATGAGCAAATACATCATCGGAATCGATCAATCCACGCAGGGCACCAAGGCACTGCTGGTGGACGAGGGCGGCCATTTGATTCATCGTGCCGATCGCTCGCATCGCCAGATTGTCAACGAGGCCGGTTGGGTGAGCCATGATCCGGTCGAGATCGCCGCTAACGTGTTGGCCGTGGCGCGTGCCGTGGTGGAAGAGACCGGGGTCGACCCTGCCGACATCGCCGGCATCGGCATCTCCAACCAGCGCGAGACCACCGTTGCCTGGAACCGCGAGACGGGCGAGCCGCTGTGCGACGCCGTAGTGTGGCAGTGCGCCCGCGCCCGCGAGCTGTGCGACAAACTGGACGCGCGCGAGGGTGTGGCCGAGCTGGTGCGTGACACAATGGGCCTGGTGCTCTCGCCCTACTATCCGGCGGGCAAGATGGCTTGGATTCTCGCGAACGTTCCGGCGGCTGCCGAGGCCGCGGCGTCGGGTGAGCTGTGTCTGGGCACCATCGATGCCTGGGTGGTCTGGACGCTCACGGGCGGCGCGGAGTTTCGCTGTGACTGGTCCAATGCCAGCCGCACGCAGCTCTTCGACCTGCGCCGTGGCTGCTGGAGCGAGCCGGTGTGCGAGGCCTTTGGCATCGATTCGGCCTGCCTGCCGCAGGTGACCGATTCCGACGGTCTGTTTGGCACAACGGACCTGGATGGCTTTTTGCCCGCACCCGTGCCGGTACACGGCGTGCTGGGCGACAGCCATGCGGCCCTGTTTGCGCAGGGTTGCGCCAGCCGCGGCATGGCCAAAGCGACCTATGGCACCGGTAGCTCGGTCATGATGAACGTCGGCAACGAGTTTGTCGCCAGCTCGCACGGGCTTTCGAGCTCGCTTGCGTGGCGTATGGATGGCGTGACCGAGTATGTACTCGAGGGCAACGTGAGCTACGCCGGCGCCGTCAAGACCTGGCTGCGCGACGACCTGGAGCTCATCAACAACCCCGAGGAGGTCACCGACCTGTGCTACGCCGCCAACCCGGCGAGCCATGTTTACTTTGTGCCGGCGTTTACCGGCCTGGGTGCGCCGCACTGGGCAAGTGATGCCGAGGGATGCGTTTTTGGTATGACACGCACCACGGGCCGCGCGGAGTTCGTAAAGGCTGCCGACGAGTCGATCGCCTATCAGATTTTTGACGTCATTGATGCGATGGTCGAGGATTCGGGCGCGGCGCTTGCCGAGCTTCGTGTTGACGGCGGCCCCACGCGCGACGCGTACCTGATGCAGTTTGAGAGCGATTTGGTCGGCTCGCCCATCCGCATTGCGAGCAACGACGAGATGAGCGGTCTGGGCGCGGCTTGGGCCTGCGGTATCGCGCTGGGCATGTATACGCGCGATGTCGTCGATGTCTACGGCGCCCGCGGCATCGTGGAACCGTCGATGCCCGCTGACGAACGCGCCAAAAAGATCGCCGGCTGGCGCCATGCCGTCGACGCGACCATCTCGTACACTGCCTAGCATGATTTTCCTGGGACGGGGATTAAAAACTCATTGATCCCCGTCCCGGGCAGCTCATTTGGGACGGGGCTTTTTTGACTGGTATGATTGGTGCGACCATTCGAACCAGCTAAAAGAGCCCCGTCCCAAATTGACTATCGAGAGGATCTGCCATGGAGCGCATCGCGAGCTTTTCCGTTGACCATCTGCTGCTTGAGCCCGGCGTGTATGTGAGCCGCATCGACCGCGATCCGGCGACCGGCGCCGCCGTCACCACCTTTGACCTGCGCCTGACCACGCCCAACAAGGAGCCGGTCATGAACACCGCCGAGTGCCATACCATCGAGCACCTGGGGGCGACGTTCCTCCGCAACCATGCCGAGTGGTCGAGCCGCATTGTCTACTTTGGCCCCATGGGCTGCCGCACGGGCTTTTACCTGGTTGTGTTTGGCGAGGTGACGAGCGAGGAGATCCTGCCGCTCGTGCGTGAGTTGTTTGAGTTTGTCGCCGGCTTTGAGGGCGATGTCCCCGGTGCCGCTCCCGAGGAGTGCGGCAACTACCTGGACCAGAACCTTCCCATGGCAAACTGGCTCGCGCGCCGCTACCTCAACCGTGACCTGGCCGATATCGACGAGAAGCACCTGCACTATCAGCAGGCGTAAGGGCTTATCGCCCAAAACGCGCACATTGGGCGCCTTCGCTTATGCGGGGGCGCCTTTTTGTTGAGTGGTCTGGACGAGCGTTCAAAATCGCTCATGTTTGTTCTAGAATGTTCGTATAGTCATATTTACGAATAGGAGCGAACATGCATATCTATTCTGTTAAGGATTCCGAGTTCAAGTCCTATGGCCGCGTGTGGGACGACGTCCCGTCCGGCCTGACCGCCCCACTCGTCGAGGCGCTCTCCGCTACGCCCATCCCCGAGGGCAGTAAGTACGTAGCGAGCGCGCCGGAGCTCGAGGGCGTCAAAGATGCCGATAAACTGGGCTTTCTCATGTTTGGCGGCCGCCCCTTCCAGCTCGGCTGGTGCAATGGCCACAACACGTGTCTCAACTGCCTGGAGTACCACCGCGCGAGCGAGTTCAACCTGGGGGCGCGTGACTTTATCCTGCTCGTGGCGCATCGCTGGGAGATCGAGGGCGGCAAGCTCGACACCGCGTGCGTCAAGGCGTTTCGCGTGCCGGCGGGCAAGGTTGTCGAGGTTTTCAACACCACGCTCCACTACACGCCGTGCATGGTCGACGATGGTGGCTTCCAGGTGATGGTGGCGCTGCCCGCCGGCACCAACGGTCCGCGTCCCGAGGCTGCGGCCGATATGCCTGCTGCCGGCGACGGCTACTGCTACTGGAAGGCCGACAAGTGGGTTCTCTGCCATGCTGACAGCCCCAAGGCAGCCGAAGGCGGCTACGTAGGTCTCATCGGCAAAAACCTCGACATCGCCTGCGACTAGAATCTTCTGTCTCGATCTGTAACATCTAGCGGGCTAAATCGTCTCTGCCTGTTACAGATCGAGACATACCGCCCCCAGCCACCACAAAGGTGCCTGTCCCCATTGTGGTGGCTGTCTAGAGCTGGCTGCGCAGATAGTCAGCCATATATGGAACAGCGAAACGCACGTAACCGCGGCGTGCCTGTTCGATAACGCCGGCGTCGATGAGGCGTCGGCGATACTTTTGCGCGTAGTCCGGTGTGACTGACATGCGCTCGGCCACATTGGAGATGCGCGACACGCCGTCTTTGTCATCAGCCATTGCGTCGAGAAACGCGACGTCTTGGTCCGATAGCGCGGCGAGCGTCGTCTCGCAAACATCGTTTTCGAAATCGGCCTTTGACGCTTCGATAGCTCCGTCGACTTGCTCTGGCGTTACGTGTTCTCCTGCCTGGCAACGATTGGCGATGTTGTAGCCGATGAGCTGCAGCATGTAGGGCGAGCCTTGAGTTGCGCGAGCGGCGTCCAACCGAAGATCGCCTGGAATATCAAGATCGAGCTCTTCGAAAGCCCGCTGATAATAGGCATCGACATCTCCGACTGAAAGCGGTTCGAGCGTGACTTTGCGTGCGCGGTTGAGAAATGTCAGTACGCGGTCGTTGAGTGTCGCGGAGACTGCTCCCGGGAGGCCCGCCATGACGAGCGCGACGTTGAGCCGTTCGCCGACCAGCTCTTGATAGGCGGTGACGAGCTGTCTGATCTCGGGTGAATTTGCTTGGAGCTCGTCGATGAGGATGAGGATGCCGTGTCCCTGCTCGGTCAGCTTGCGCGCCAGCTGTGTGAGTTTGAACTGAAAGCTTTTGGTCTCCTGCACGTCTCGTGTGAACTCGAGGCCTGCCGAGAAACCGAAGACGCTCAAACTGCCACCTGTAAGTTTGGGGAGACGATGCTTGTTGGCGTAAGGCTCGCCTGCTTCCTGGATCTTCTCAACAATGCGCTCGAGCATATCCTCGGAGGCTACGGTGGGCGTGGCGACAACAAAGCCGAGCTTGCGTGCGCGGTCGGCAAGTTCCCACAGAAGAACCGTCTTGCCGCTGCCTCGCTGTCCAAGCATGAGCGTGGCTCGGTCGCGATTGCCCGGCTCCTGCTCAAGACCGGAGATGAATGTCGAAATCACGTTCCCGCGCCCCACCAGATAGGACGGGCGATTTCCAAATGAGGGGGAGAAGATGGTTTCAGTCATAAGTCTCCTTTCCTTTTTTTCCTATTTTTTCCTTTTTTTCCTATTCAGTCAAATGAGTTGCTGAGCGAAGGCGGCTACGTAGGTCTCATCGGCAAAAACCTCGACATCGCCTGTGACTAGAATCTTCTGTCTCGATCTGTAACATCTAGCGGGCTAAATCGTCTCTACCTGTTACAGATTTAGACAAACTGCAAGGGACTGGCCGAACAATCTCAATCTGTAACACCAGGCCCGGTTTTGGCGGCCTACCTGTTACAGATCGAGACAAACCGTCCCAAACCGCCACAAAGGCGCCTGTCCCCTTTGTGGTGGATTGGGCAGGCGGGTATCAAAAAGTGTCAGGCGGGGTGGCTGCCGGGCGCCTGCACGCGAAAAGAAGTATCGGCCTGTGCCGTTGCCGTTGAGCGGTACCCCGTTTGCAGGGATACTGAGCCTATGACAACAGCGTGCGAAAGGATTGATACATGGCTTTCCGTAATAACTTCCTGTGGGGCGGCGCAACGGCTGCCAACCAGTGCGAGGGTGCCTACGACGTGGACGGCCGCGGCCTGGCCAACGTGGACGTGGCTCCGCACGGCCCCGAGCGCTATGCGGTGGTCTCCGGCCAGCGTAAAATGCTCGACTTCGAGGACGGCTATTACTATCCCGCGCAGACCGGCATCGATTTCTATCACCACTACAAAGAGGACATCGCTCTCTTTGCCGAGATGGGCTTTAAGACCTTCCGTATGAGCCTGGCTTGGACCCGCATCTTCCCCAACGGCGACGAGACCGAGCCCAACGAGGCTGGCCTGGCCTTCTACGAGGACGTATTCCGCGAGTGTCAGGCGCACGGCATCGAGCCGCTCGTGACCATCACGCACTTCGATTGCCCGATTCACCTCATCAAGGAGTACGGCGACTGGCGCAACCGCAAGCTCATCGACTTCTACAAGAACCTCGCGACCACGATCTTTACCCGCTACAAGGGGCTGGTGAAGTACTGGCTCACCTTCAACGAGATCAATATGATCTTGCACCTGCCGTTTATGGGTGCCGGTCTGGTCTTTGAGGAGGGCGAGAACAAGGAGGCCGTCGAGTACCTGGCCGCCCACAACGAGCTCGTCGCCAGCGCTTGGGCAACCAAGATCGCCCACGAGATCGACCCCGAGATCAAGATCGGCTGCATGCTCGCCGCGGGTAGCTACTACCCCTACAGCTGCCGTCCGGGCGACGTGCGCCAGGCGCAGCTCGATAACCAGGACAACTACTTCTTCGTCGACGTCCAGAGCCGCGGCTACTACCCGGCATATGCCGTCAAGAAGCTCGAGCGTCTAGGCATCGATGTGGGCATGACGGACGAGGACCGCGAGATCCTGGCCGCTAACACCGTCGACTTCATCAGCTTTAGCTATTACAGCACCCGTTGCTCTGCCGGTGCCGATAACCCCGATGTCGAGCGCACCCAGGGTAACGCCTTCGCCGGCGCCAAGAACCCCTACCTGCAGGAGAGCCAGTGGGGCTGGGCCATCGATCCGCTGGGCTTCCGCATCACCCTCAACGACCTGTACGACCGTTATCAGAAGCCGCTGTTTGTGGTCGAGAACGGTCTGGGCGCCAAGGATGTTGTCGAGGAGGATGGCTCCATCAACGACGACTACCGTATCGACTACCTGCGCCAGCATATCACCGCGATGCGCGAAGCGGTGACCGAGGACGGCGTTGACCTGCTGGGCTACACCACCTGGGGCCCGATCGACCTGGTGTCTGCCGGCACGGGTGAGATGTCCAAGCGCTACGGCTTTATCTATGTGGACCGCGACGATGCAGGCAACGGTACCCTCAAGCGTTCCAAAAAGAAGAGCTTCGACTGGTACAAGAAGGTTATTGCTTCTAATGGTGAGGACCTGTCCTAAGGAAGCTGAGACACTCAACTTCATAGCCTTCTAACCAAGGCGCCCGGCGAGTAGTTATTGCTCGCCGGGCGTCTTGCCGTCTGCGGATTTTGGGACATGCGGCCCGCTTTTTGGGCCCGCTTGTCGGTACACTAAAGGGACTATGAGTACCCGCGAGCGACATATCGGCCACGCGGCCGCCCGGACCGCTCCGGTTGCGGATCCCGGGGGCGGCAGGCTCTTCGCCATGCCGCGATTCCTTGTTGGCATAACACATCAGGTGTACCGTCACCGCGTCTTTGCTATCGCCGGCGCCATCACCGCGCTGTTCCTCATGCTTTTGGCGATCTTGCCGGTGCTGTTCGCCTTCGACCCCAAACTTTCTAACGCCGTGCCCGCCTATAGCGAGGTGTCCGAAGAGGTCGTGGATGGGCTCACCCATTCGAGCCCTCTCCCGCTGCTTGTCGCCGCAATTGTAGTTTCGATTTGGGGCGTGTTGGTCTATCTGCGTTGTTTGGACTATGTGTTGCGCCGCCGCCTTGTTGCCATCGCCACCATCTGTGCCCTGTGGATGATCGAGGTCATTCTCAAGTACAAGTCGTACACGCCGTTCTATGCCACCTTGCTGTGGTACCTGTACTACGTGCCCATGACGCTCATTCCGCTGCTCTACCAGCTCTGCGGCCTGCGCCTTGCGGGCCTGGAGCAACGCCGCCTGGGTCGCCGCTACCGTGCTGCGCTGTGGATTGTGGCCATCCTGCTTATCGGATTTGTGCTCACCAACGATTTTCACCAGCAGGTCTTCCGCTTTGACCGTACAAGCGACACCTGGAGCAACGATTACACGTACGGCCGGGGTTATTTCGCCTTCCTCGTGTGGACGGCCTTTAACTTCGTGGCCTTTTTTATCCTGGTTGGTCGGTCCTCGTCCTTTCGCATCCAACGTTTCTCGGGCACGGCGGCGCTCGTGCTGCTGGGCGGCGCATTCTTTGGCATCTCATATGCTCTGCGCGTGCCCTGGGCATGGAGGCTCAACTTTTCGCTCGTCTATTGCATCCTGTGCGTGGTGGCGATGGAAATCTGTCTCGATTGCGGTGTCATTCCGTCGTACCACGATATCGCCGGCATCTTCGATACCTTGCCGCTTGACCTCAAAGTTCTAACGCGCGACCTGCAGGAGGTCTATGCCACGCCGGCGTCAAAGCCAATGCCGGTAGGCGTGCGCGAGGAGTTGCGGACCCAGGAGCACGGCCGCGCCCATGCCTTTACCGTGGCGTCCGATCCCGATGTGATGTATCGTGCTTTTCCGCTGCTGGGGGGATCGGCCCTGCTTGCCCAAGACGTATCGGAGCTCAACGAGCTCAATCGCGAACTGGCGCATCGGCGCATGGAACTGCAGCGCCAAAACGAGCTGCTTGCCGCCGACTACGACCTTAAGACACATTTGGCAGATCAAGAGGCCGAGACCTTGCTAGTCCAAGACGTGGACCAGGCGCTTGCCCGCGCGCTCGAAGAGATGTACGACTTGTTGAGCTCGCTGCCGCCGTTGACTGACGAGGAATCTTCGCGCGAGCGTTACCGCATGCTGCAGCGCGCCAAGATGCTCGTTGCCTATTGCAAACGGAAGGGGTCGCTCACGTTGGCACAGCACGGGGAGAGCGGTTTTGACCGCGACCGCATTCAGCTCATTGCCAACGAGCTCGCAAGCGACCTGCGCACGATCGATGTCGATTGCGCCTCGATTATTGCCATACGGCGCCCGATGCACGCCAGTACGGTAAGCGCGCTGTACGACTGCGTGTATGACTTTGCGTTTTTTGCCTACGCCACCGATCATCCGGCACTTATGTATCACTTGGGCGACCATGACCGATGCAGCGTCGAGCTGCGCGCCACACTTTTTTCCAACGATGATGAAGATCTTTCGCAGACGCCCGCTGCGCAAGAGCTCGAAAGCGCTTTGCAAGGGCGCAACGTGGCATACCGCCTTGAGGGCGAGTCCGGTCAGCTGCGCATGATCGTCTTGATGCCGAGGGCGGGTGAGTGACGATGCAGATTTCGCTCATACTTCCTCAAATCGTTGCGCTCGATGTTGTCTTTGCCCTGGCTGCGTGTCTGCAGACGATCCACGTCCCGCTCATCGCATCGCGCCGCTCGTCCTATAACCGTAAGGTGATTTGCGCCTACGAGGCGAGTCTTGTGCTTCACCTGATGATTTCGGCGCTCATCTTGTTCACGTCGTCTGGCTCGTATCTGGTGGCGCCGCTTGACGTTTGCGCCAGGGCAATGGGCGGAGCGTTGTGGCTCAATGCCGCAATCTTTGCCTATGGCGTGGTACTTATGGTGCACTATCGTCGTCCCGTCATGCTGGTCGAGCTGTTGCTTGTTGTCGCCGTTACACCACCGGTGGTTTTTGCCATGGGCTCGGCGTGGACCGTTGTCCTTATCGCAGAGGGAGCGTTCTTCCTGTTCCGTTCCATCGCGGCGCTCTTGATGGACGTCCGTAACCGCCAAGAGGATATCACCATGTTCTCGACGATCGAGACCATCAACGTGATTCCCGTGGGCATCCTGTATCTAGACCCGAGGGGCCGTCCGCTGCTCATGAACCGCTGCATGCGCAAAAACCTCGTAGAGCTCCATATGCCCACCGACCTGGGCGACATGAGCAGCACATGGAACGACCTGCGCAAACTGAGCATGCAAATGCCCGAAAGCAGCGCTAATCGCGCCCATATCGACCTTGATCGCTTTGGTAGGGATCGCGCCGTGGTCGAGATCTCTCCTTCCGAGATTCGTCTGTTCGTGCGTGACTCCGTTACGGTCTCGAGCCGTCCGTTCGAGCGCGTCGTCGGCCTGGACGTGACGGAATACGCACACGCCTACGACCGTCTGGCGCAAGCCAACCACCTGCTTGAGCGTGCTGGCCAAGAGCTCCAGGCCCAGATCGAAGAAGCCAAAAAGGTTGCCGACAATGCAGCCTACCTACGTATGCGTGCCCGCGTTCACGATGTGATCGGCCAGCGCCTGTCCATTCTTCATCGCTATTTGGAGGAGGGACGTCTGGATGATGAGTCGCTCGAGCAGATTGACCCGTTGCTGCGCTCAATCGCCGCCGATTTGCGCAGTGGCGGTGCCAGCGAGCCTGCAGAGCAGCTGAGCGATATCGTCCACGCCTTTGGCTTGGTGAGTGTGCAGATCGATGTTGAGGGTGCGCTGCCTGAGGACGCGCGTGTCGCCGCCGCATTTTTGCAGATTATCCGCGAGGCCTCGACCAATGCCACCAGGCATGCGCAGGCGCATCGGGTCCACGTGCGCCTGTGGCAGGAGGGGACGAATGCTAGCGCCGTCGCGCGCATGACGATTTCTAACGACGGGTCCCCGGCCCCCGTATCGTATCGCGAGGGAACGGGTATCCCAGGTATGAGGCATGTCGCGCAAGATTTGGGCGGCGGCCTGGAAGTCCACGCCGCCCAGCCCTTTACGCTTGCGGTGTCCATCCCGCTGAGCCCCAACGCCACGGTCCAAAGGAGAAGTTCATGATCCGCGTGTTAATTGTCGAAGATCAGGCCATTCTACGCGAAAGCCTGGCGCGCTCCGTTGGCGACCAGCCCGATATGACCGTCGTCGCCGCGATCGCCGATGCCTCCGAGGCCTTGGGTGTCGCGCTCAAGGAGCGCCCGGACATGATATTGATGGACGTGTGCACCGAACACGATTCAAACGGCATCGTGGCGGCGGCACGCATCAAGGAGCAGCTGCCCGAGTGCCGCGTCATCATCATGACAGGCATGCCCGAGATCACCTTTGTCGATCAGGCTCGCGAGGCGGGCGTCGATAGCTTTGTGTACAAGAACGTTGGTATCGACGAGCTGTTCGCCGTGATGCGCTCCACGCTGGCGGGCTACTGCACGTTTCCCAAGCCGCCCGAAAGCATTTTTTCGGGCACGGCGGCACTCGACGATGTCGAGCTGTCGATTTTGCGCCTTGCCTGCGAGGGCAAAAGCCGCCGCGAGATCGCGGCCGAGCTGTTTATGAGTGAGGGTACCATCAAGCGTCGCATCTCGGAGATTCTGAGCAAGACCGGCTACGACAACATCATGCGTCTTGCCGTGCGCGCGGTAACGGAGGGCAGCATCGTTCCCAACATGGAGCGCCCGTAATCGACGCGCTCGCCGTGTTCTGGCGCCGTAAAGATAGGCCGTCCGCCGTTTTGCATCAGAAAACGACGGGCGGCCTGCTTGTGCGGCTGTGCTGTCGGCATAAAAACGACGGGGCCGCAGGATCAACTCCTGCGGCCCCGCCTGGCAAGTGCGCGGATGCGTCCGCCAATCCGCGGCTGATGTTACGTGCCGCTACGCGATGGTTGCGGTGTAGGAGGCGACGTCCTCGTAGGAATCGGTCAGGTAGGCGTCGATGCCGATGGTCGTGTTGACCAGGTCGTCAAGGCTGTCAAGCTCGCCGCTCGAGAACGTGAATTCCTCGGTGGCGTTGGTGCCGGGCATCAGGTTAGCCGAGAACCAGGGTTCCTTCATGGTGCCGTTGACGTTGGTCTTGCCGGAGGGAGCGTAGAAGGTCAGGTCCTTGTCGCTCTTGTTGGTGATGTTGACGACAAAGCCGATGTCGCCCCATTCGTCCTTGAACTTCTCGGTGATGGTGATGGTGCACAGATCGTCATCGGCGACGGTGACGGCGGGGGAGATTTCGACGCTCTGGACATCGTCGTCTTCGACGGCCTCATCGATCTCCTCTTCCTTCTCGGCCGCCTCGCGATCCTTTTTTAGCGTACCGGACAGATCCTTGTCGGACTTCGTAAAGATAAGCTTGTCGCCTTCCACCTCGAGGACGAGCTTGCCGTCCTTGAGTTTCATGTCCTGCGAATCGCCGTCGGCGGTGATGGTTGCAGTGGTGGCGTCCTTGGCCTCCCATTTCAGGTCGGCGACCTCAAGGAACATGTCGAGGACGCCCGTGCCGTCTTCGTCGAGGATCAGGATACAGTTGAGGCCCCACTCCTTGAGCATATCCATGTACTCATCGGTGATCTCTTCGCCCTCCAGGGTTCCACCCGAGAGTTCCCAGCTGCCGACGAAGTTGGCCTTGGGGTCCTTGCCGCCGCCGCTGCAGCCCGTCAGGGCAAAGGCGAGCGCCAGGACGCATGTCAGAAATGCGAGTACGGACTTTTTGAACGTTGTCTTCATGGTGTCCTCCTTTATCGAACGAAACCCATAGAAGCAAATGCGGGGGTGGCGGACCTCCCCGCCAATTACCAGGTAGAGGGGCTAGGGCCTGGGCGTTCCGCAGTTGCTGCAGAACTTGCCGCCGTTTTCGCTACCGCAGTTGGGGCAGAACCACTTGGCCGGTGCCGGGGCGGGTGCGGGACTGCCGCACTCGGGGCAGAACTTGCCGGTGTTGGTGGCACCGCAACTGCAGGTCCACGTGCCGGCCGCGGGGGCAGCGGCAGGAGCCGGCGCGGGGGCGGGTGTCGGAGCCGGCTGTGGGGCAGCCTGCTGCTGTGCCTGGCCGGCGGCGAACAGCTGGCTGGCGTTCATGCCGCCCATGCCGCCCGCCATACCCATGCCCATAAAGCCGGCCATCGCGCCGTTGGGGTTGGCGGCTGCCGCGCGCATCGCATCGCTCTGGGCGCTGGCGATGTTGGCGGCTGCCATGGTGGGATCGCGCATGACTGCGGCCTTCTGCAGGTCCTTGATCATTTGCTCGTCTTCTTGCGAGGCGGCGATGGAGTTGACGCCAAAGCTCACGATCTCGACGCCGCGCAGGTCGCGCCAGTCGGCGGAGAGAACCTCGTTGAGCGCGCGGGCGAGCTCGGTGGTGTGGCCGGGGATAGCGCTGTAGCGGATGCCCATCTCCGAGATCTTGGCAAAGGCGGGTTGCAGAGCGGTGAGCAGCTCGGACTTAAGCTGGCTGTCGATCTTATCGCGCGTGTAGCTATCGGTCACGTTGCCGCACACGTTGGTGTAGAACAGCAGCGGGTTGGTGATGCGGTACGAATACTCGCCGTTGCAGCGAACGGAGATGTCGACATCCAGGCCAATGTTGTTATCGACCACGCGGAAGGGCACAGGCGAGGCGGTGCCGTACTTGTTGCCGATGATCTCCTTGGTGTTGATGAAGTAGACACGCTGGTCCTTGCCTGCGTCGCCGCCAAAGGTAAAGCGGCTGCCGATATTGGCGAACGTCTCCTTGATGGAGTCGCCCAGGTTGCCGCTAAAGACGCTCGGCTCGCTGCCGGTGTCAAAGACAAACTCGCCGGGCTCCAGCGCGACCTCGATGATCTTGCCGTTTTGCACCACGAGCATGCCCTGGCCGTCGTTGACGGAGATGACGGAGCCGTTGGAGATGACGTTGTCCTCGCCGCGCGTGTTGGAGCTGCGGCCGCCGGTGCGCTTGCTGCCCTTGCAGGCCAAGACGTCAGCGGGCATCGATTCGCAATAGATAAATTCCTTCCATTGGTCGGCCATGACGCCGCCGGCAGCACCCAATCCAGCTTTCAAGAGTCCCATGGTGATCTTCCTTTCTCGTCAAAGGCCGGGTGGTATTGGTCAGAATGGCTAATCGTCCTTGTTGTCCTTCATGACAACGGTGGTCTCGGTGTGGCTGAAGGTGTCGTGCTTCTCGGTCAAGTCGAGCTCGCCGCAGTAGCAATCGGCGTGGGTGGCCTCGTTGGCCGTCTTGAGCTGGCCTACCAGCAGCACGTCTGCGATGATTACGATGATCAGCGGCGCGACGATGTTGATGAGGATGCCCTCGATATCAAAGGTGAGGTAGTCCGGATTGAAGGCGTTCTCGCCCATAAAGAGAATCTGGGAGAGGACAAACCCGATCACAAAGAACAGCACCGAGGCGATGGCGAGCTTGGGCTTGGAGCAGGGCAGCTCGCCGACCATGCGGCCGGTTTGGCCGTTCATGGCAAACAGGTAGCTCTTGCCGTTCCACGAGGTGGAAAGCATCCACACGGGGAACAGAGCGTAGTTGCTGTCTTCCCAGGTGTAGTCGAGCTGCTTGCTTTCGACCGTGGCATCGTCATATTCGTCGACGACGGTCTCGCGCAGGGCCGAAATCGTACTTTCTTCCATACGACGCTCGGCGCGCGCCTTGCAGGTCTCGCAATCCTCATCGTAGCGGTTGGCGATGTAGCCGGGCATATACGCGACCGAGAACGGGCGCAGCGCGTCGTAGTCAAACGGCTCAATGGCATCCATGTGGCCGTCGGGCATCTTGGACGATCCGTCGACGGGCACGCGCTCAAACGAGATTTTGCCCTTACGGTAGGCGTCGTAGTGGTCGGTGGTCGTGACGGTGCGGTCGGATTCCTCGGTCACGGTCTCGTTGGTCGCATCAAAGTACACTTCGCCGTCCACGCGGGCGCCGTAGAGCCAAAACGGCACGTAAACGCCTTGGACCTCGTCGATGTGGTTGCCGGTGACAAAGCTCTTGGGCAGCAGGATTTTGCCCTTGTAGTGCTCTTTGAGTGCTGCCATAACATCATCGCGCCCGAGCTTAAACGGAATCACCAGGTCGGGTGAGAAGTCGCCCGAGAGCTGGCCGGGCGCCACGGCGGAGTTGCCGCAGTATGGGCAGGTGGTAACGGCGACGGTGCCGTCCGAGACCAGCTCGGCGCCGCACGACGAGCAGATGTAGCCGGCGTTTTGGGCCAGCTCCTGCACGGCATCGTCGACAGCAGGTTTGCGAGCCGCGGCTGCGGCATCGGCTTTGGCATCCGCCTTGTCCTGGCGCTCGCGATAGAGGGCCTCGACTTCTTCGACTTCAAAACGCGAATCGCAGTAGTCGCAGACAAGCTTTTGTTCGGCACTGGCAAAGTGAAGGGGGCCGCCACACGCGGGGCACTGATAGTTGACGCTCTCGAAGGCCATGATCGGTCCTTTCCGTGCCGGAGGCTATGCGCCGATGGCACCGCCGCAGTATTCGCAGCGCCCACTGGCATCGGGAATGGTGGTTGCACCGCAGAAGGGGCAGGTGACCGCGGTCTTGGGGGCCTTGGCGGCCACGACGCTGTCGCGCGTTTCCTGACGAAGCTGCACCAGCGCATCGCGGACCTCGGTTGCCTGGCGCTTGGCCTCGCGGTACTCGATGGACCCGCGCTGATCGATGGTGGAGTCGTTCACGCGCAGGTTGATCTCGGTAAAGTACGGCGTGTTGACGTGGATGGTCAGATTAAAGTCGTAATCCAGGTCGTAGCGCGGCGGGTTGTAGCTCTCGCGCTCGCCGTCCTTGGTCTCGCGATAAATCTCGGTGCGATGCTCGTCGATATCCATATCGCAGCCGAGTACCTGTGAGAACTCGATGATGTCGGGATTGGCGTCGCGCCAGCGGCTCTGTGAGGTAATGATTAGCAGACCCGCGTCCTCATCGAGCATGATGTTGGTGCGCCCGGCAGAGAGCGTGCGCGTGGGGTTGAACGAGGCCAGGCGCTCGGCGTTGGCCTCGCGGTAGGCGAGTTGCTCGCGGATATCGTCCGCGGTGCTGGAGCGCCAACCACTAAAGAAGGGGGAGAGCTTGCCTGCGCACTCTTTGCACAGGTAGCCTTCGTTGATTTTGGTCTTTCCCAAAAGTCCCAGCTCGGTACCGCAAATCGCGCACTCTTTCTTCTCGAACATCTTGTCAAAGAAGCCCATAGCTGCCTCCCATCAACAGGTAGCGTGTGTCACTTTTGATGATGGGTGAGCGCGCGATCTTTCACGATACCCAGACGGCTCAACGAGTCTCCACAACTGGGACACATGGCCCATTTTCGGCCACTCATTGGGGACGTACTTAAATGAGTGGCAGTTGGGGATGCTCCATGCCGAATGTGGCGGCTGCCGAATGTAGGCGCCGTCCCTGCTATGCCACGGTCACGGCAACTTGGGCGTAGCGGCTGCAGGGGCGCTCGGCGCGGCACTCGTGATGTTTGTGGGTATTGCGATTACGCTGTTGGGACAGTTGGGGCAACGGGCCGATGATGCCGTGATGCAGGACGGGCTGGCGCTTGCTGCCGACAATCTTGGTGGAGATCTTGCGCCCGTATGTTCCGACCCCGCGCTTGTGGAGGCAGCGGAGCCCACGCCCGATGAACGCCTCGATGCCTTCGTCACCACCTTTGGGCTTACAGAGCGCGAGCGCGATATTCTTGAGGCCTTGGTCGTTTCGGATCAGAGCGTTCAGGACATTGCCGCAACGCTTTTCCTTTCGCGCTCTACGCTCTACCGCCACATTTCCTCGATCAACAGAAAGACCGGTACCGACTCGCGTGTGGCCCTTATCAACTTCTTCTGGTCCTGGGCACCCAAGGACTAGCGTATGAGGCGCCGCCCAGTTCCTTACTCTAACGGGGGGATGTGGCTCCAAAGCGCACCCGCATCGACGCTTCGCCTGCGCTAAACTGGAGGGCACGTACGCGATTACGAGAGGAGCCCGCATGGAGGCTTACAAGCAAGAGTTCATCAAGTTTATGGTTGAGTCCGACGTTCTTAAGTTCGGCAGCTTTACGCTCAAGAGTGGTCGTCAGTCCCCGTTTTTTATGAACGCCGGCGCTTACGTGACAGGCTATCAGCTCAAGAAGCTGGGTGAGTATTACGCCCAGGCCATCCACGATAACTTTGGCGACGACTTTGATGTGCTGTTTGGACCGGCCTACAAGGGTATTCCGCTGGCCGTCGTGACCGCAATTGCCTACCACGAGCTGTACGGCAAGGAGGTCAAGTACTGCTGCGACCGTAAGGAGGCCAAGGACCACGGTGCCGATAAGGGCAACCTGCTGGGTTATGAGCCCCAGGACGGCGACCGCGTGGTCATGGTCGAGGACGTTACCACCAGCGGCAAGTCCATCGACGAGACCTATCCCAAGGTTAAGGCTGCCGCCGACGTCGAAATCAAGGGCCTGATCGTGTCTCTCAACCGCATGGAGGTCGGCAAGGGTGGCGTGACCACCGCTCAGAAGGAGATCGAGGCAAAGTACGGTTTCCCCGTCGCGAGCATCGTCTCCATGGCCGAGGTCGTCGAGACCCTCTACAACCACGAGATCGATGGCAAGGTCGTCATCGATGACGAACTTAAGACCGCCATCGACGCCTACTACGAGCAGTACGGAGCACAGGAGTAGGTAGTTACGTGGGTTTACCAACCCTATCGGTTCCGCCGGTCTGCCGAACGACGGAACCGCCGACGCTGCGCGCTGCCAAGGGCGACAATTTGTCATTCAAAAGGCGAGGCATGACCAGAAGGTCAATGCCTCGCCTTTTTCATGCCAACTTGTTCGCCCTGGACGTCGCTCGCTGTCCGTCCTCTACTTGCGGCGTTGTCTTGCTCCGAATGCGGCCCGCTCGCTGCCGTTGCCAGATTAGTCATTGGGGACGTTCTTAAACGACTAGTCGTTGGGGACATTCTTGTTTGACTAGTCGTTTAAGAACGTCCCCACCGACTGGGGCTGGCAGATCGATCCGCTTGGCCTGCGCATCGCCCTCAACGAGATTTACGCCCGCTACGAGATTCCGCTGATGGTGGTCGAGAACGGCATGGGCGCCTGCGACGAGGTCGAGGAGGACGGCTCCATCCATGACCCGTATCGCATCGCCTACCTGCAGAGCCACATCAAGGCCATGGGCGAGGCCATTGCCGATGGCGTTGACCTGATTGCCTACACCTGGTGGGGTCCCATCGACCTGGTTTCCGCCGGCACTGGCGAGATGCGCAAGCGCTACGGCTTCATCCACGTCGATAAGTACGACGACGGCACCGGTACCTATGAGCGCCGCCGCAAGGACAGCTTCTTCGCATACCAGAAGATCATCAAGTCCAACGGCACCGAGGGCTTGGAATAATTGAGCCCCGGCGTTCCGCCGAACGCCGGATCGGCCGCCGACTACGTGACCACCGACGTCGATGACGCCGAGGTTTTATTATGTATTTCAGATACTAAGATTTATTTTTAGTCGTTGATAGGTCGAGCACTTATTGTGATGTTTAACTAAGCGTTATCCAGTGAATTGATGTTTGTTCAGGTGACAAAAAATGTTTGCCGTTGAAAAATGCCTCTACCCGAAGGCCGACGGGGGAACGATGGACGGCTGGATCATCAACCATCCGGACGCCTACCCCTTCTGGGCCAACAAGTTCCTCCACAAGATGAGCATGGGCTCGCCCCAGACGGCGAGGCAGTACGCCTACAAGCTGTGCAAGTACCTCAACTACCTGCAGGACTGCTGGCACATCGGCTACGCCGACGCGACCGCCAAGCACCTCGCCGGCTTCTTGCGCTTCCTGCAGTTCGGAAACGTCATCCCGTTCGTCGGCGCAGTGGAGGGAAAGAGGTCCGGCTTCACCGTCAGGGGCTACTACACGGTCGTGGCCAGCTTCTACACCTTCCTGCGCTCCCAGGGCAAATACATCAAGATGGAGGTCGCAGAGGAGCGAAGCGGGGAGAACCCGCACTCCTTCCTCTACGGCCAGGGAATCGTGACCACGTCGCCGCGCTATGTCGCCGAGACGTCCTTCGCCAGCGGAAAGCCTCCTGTGGACTACGAGAAGTGGTACACGGACGAGCAGGTCGACGCAATCCTCAGCAACTTCCGCACCTACCGCGACAAGGCGGTCTTCTCCCTCTCGCTCGACGGCCTTCGCATCGACGAGATCCTCTCCGCCCAGATCGACCTCTACCGCGCAGACGAGGGCACCTTGAAGCTTTTCCGCAGCAAGGGAAGGCGCGAGGGCGAGGGGCGCGTCTGCGTCTTGTCGGAGCGCTCGCGGCGACTGCTGGAGGAGTACCTCTACAACGAGCGCAGCGCCGTCGAGGGGAAGCTGATCGATTCAGGGTCGCTCATACCGACCGAGATCTTCCTCAACCTGCGCGAGCGCGAGGGCAGCTTCGGCAAGCCGATGGCCTACCACAACGCGCTCGAGATCATCAAGCGCGCCGCCAAGCACGCCGGCCTCGACCCCGCCAAGGTGCGCACCCACTCCGGCAGGAGCACGAAGATGGAGGAGCTCCTCAGGCAGCAGGCCCTCGACCCCGCCTCCCTTACCGACAACCAGATACTCGACATCATGGGCTGGAAGAGCATGGAGTCTGCCGAGCCCTACAAGAACAGGCAGGACAGGGTGACCGCCGTCGAGAACTGGAAGAGGCTCGAAGCAGCCAAGGAACAGAGGCGCGCCGATGATCAGGCAACCTGAGGAGGCGCTCGAGCACATCAGGGACAACTCCGGGGGTGCGAAGCGCAGCAACAACTACACCCATGTCGCAGACACGGCGACGGTGAGCGACTTTGCTGCCTTGGCCGCCTGCGTGGAGTCGCGCACGCCGCTGCCCTCCTGCGAGGGCTTGGAGGAGTCGCTGAAGGGGACATATAGCTATGGGACCCTGTGTCGTCTTGCCCTGACCTCCATGTTCTCGGAGGAGGAGCTGAGCGACTACTTCCTCGACGTGCTCGTCTCCATGCACGAGGACGAGGAAGCCTGGGAAAAGCCCGGCATAAAGAAGCTCTGCAAGGTGATAACCGGGTTGACCTACCAGGTCAGGGACTGCGTTAACCCCCTGATACGTATCTTTGGCGAGACGTACATGGAGCGCTTCTACACCTATCACCGCTTCCCGGTGCAGATCGGGGACCGCGCCGTCGAGGCCGTCAGACGACGTGAACCCCTCGTCGAAATCCGCAGGGAGTTTATCGAGAAGTACTGCAGCCTTTCCCGCAATAACTTCTTGCAGTGGTTTGACAACTGCGTTGTCGAAGAGGTCGGCGAGGAGGAGTTCGCGGCGTATGTGCGCGACATGGCAGAGAAGTATGCCTCGGGGCTGTCCGATCGCAACTACCGACACTTCACCTACCCGCGCCTGACCGCGTACATCTTCGGGTTCTCCTGGCGCCCTGTCGGGAGGTGCCGAAAGCGCAAAGCGAGGGGGCACGGCAAGCGGTGGGACTATCGCAGGCTGCATGAAGTAATCGCTAGGGAGATGTTGCCCTACACGTACGCTGCGTACGCTACGACCTCTAACCGGACCGCCGTATATGAATTCCTAGATCTCAGCGCGGAGGAACGCGCCTATTACGACGAGAAAGCTGTGCGGGTTGACAAGAGCTCCGTCCCTGCTGGACTGCTTGTCGCAGGTGACTCCCAGTTGCCGGCACCGGAACTGCCAGGCGGCGTCAGCTTCGAGGAGCTCCTGGGCGCATACGATGCGTTCTTCGCCGGCAGGTACCTGGCCCCCGACTCTCCGAGGGGGCCGATCTTGCCCCTCCACAGATTCCGTCGCGACTTCAAGGAGCATTTGGAAGACGAGGACGTGAGGAAGTTCGCGGCGTTCAAGAAGGTGCGGCAGACCCCCACCCTCGCAAACGCTTTTGACGAGCACCTGGAGAACAAGATCGCCGGCCTGCGCAGGTTCATGTTCGACGGCAACGCCGACGAGGTGGCCAGCGACAAGTCGGAGGTGTGGTTCTACTTCCCCAAGGGGGAGACGTTCTCAGGCAGTCGGCTCGACTTCTCCGTGCTGGACGGGACGGGTTTGTTCCAGCAGGATGCGAGGGAGTATCTGAGGTTCCTCTACCAGGATGCATGCCAGCGCGCGAGCTCTGACCATCGCGCGTTGGCGCGCATCCCGGCTGCGATGGCCGATCTGCTAACCGTGCTCTCCTTCCTCGTCGGCGAATACGGCATCACCTGCCCAGAGGACGTGGGCGAGCTGCATGTCCTCGCCGCGCTCTCGCATATGAGCAAGGATGGCTATGCACCCGGCACGCTCAAGCATCATCTGACCAGCTGCAGGAGGTTCTTCCGGCACCTCGTCGCTCGCGGGCGCCTTGACACGGACCCGACCGCGAACCTGACGGTCAGGAGCGGCTCTGACTACTCGAGGGCGACCCCGGATATCCCCGAGGACATCCTGGTGTTCCTCGAGGAGCACGTCGACGAGCTTGGGTCGAGCGCCTGCAAGCTGATGCTCAAGCTCGCGATGGAGACCGGGTGGCGCCTCTCCGATATCAAGAGCATCCGCGTCGAGGACATCACGGCCGAGGACCCCGCCAGCGGCATGCCGCAGGTGAGGGCGAGGTCCCCCAAGACCGCGGCATCCAGGATCAAGCGGCGCCTCGGCGACAAGATCTTCGCCGTCATCTCGCCAGAGCTGCACGGCGAGATCGAGGCCTACATCGAGGAGACCTCCGCCCTCAGGGAGATGTACGGGGTCGAGACGCTCTTCTTCTGCATCACCAACGGGGTTAAGACCGAGTTCCCCGCGACGACCTTCAACGGAGCGATCAACAGGCTGCTCGAGCGGTACGGCATGCAGTCGATCGACGAGAGTTACGACACGTTTTGCTCCAGGCAGACGCGCAAGACGGTCGCCGTCGAGCTCATCACGTCGGGTGCCACGCTTACAGACGTGCAAAAGCAGCTCGGCCACGTCGACCACAGAACCACCGAGCGCGTCTACGCCGAGGTGAGGATGAGGAGGCTCGCAGAGCTGAACAGCGAGTTCTTCCAGCAGAAGTTCAACCTCCTGATCGAGAGCGGCAGGCTCGACCTGTACACGGAGGAGGAGCGCCGCTGGCTCTACGTCGACTTCTGCACCAACCGCCGCAACGTGGAGCTGGGCGTGTGCTCCAAACACCCCTCGGAGGGCAGGTGCGCCGACCTCGGCAACATCAGCTGCGCGTCCTGCCCCAAGCTGTGCACGGGAAGGGCCTTCCAGGGGCGCTGGGAAGAGCTCTGCGAGGACTCGTCGAGGCTGCTGGCGCAGTTCGAGGCCAAGTACGCGGAGCTGGACATCCCGATGGACGAGTACGAGGGCTACACCGAGTACGCGCAGGAGAGGGCCTTGAACGAGCGCTACAGGGCCGTGCTCGACGCCATTGAGGAGGGAACGCAACATGCCTGACAGCCTGCTCTTCCCCACATCCGGGTCCGCGGCCCTCGAGCCGGTCGTCCTCTCCAACGCCGTGTCCGTCACCGACGAGCAGGCGGCCAAGATGCTCTCAGACTACTGCTCTGCCTCGAGCTTCAGCGACGACGTCTGGCAAGCCGACAAGGTGAAGCCCGACAAGAACGTCAAACCGAGCTCGCGCAACATATATTTCACGGGTATCTCGAACGAACACCTCAAGAAGGAGGCCAAGAGATGGGCGCTGACGAGGCTCGTGAAGGGGCGGGACCCCGCTGCCATCAGCTCAGACATCTGCATGTCCATCAAGCACTGCGCAGACTTCATCCCCGACGATTGCAAGAGCTTCGCAGAAGCCCCGCCGGAGGCGCTCGCCTCCTTCTATGCCTACCTCTTCTCGGGAGAGCGGAAGACCACCCTGAGAAAGCGCCTGCATTACTGGCACGCTCTCGAGGCATTCGCGAGGGAGTCGGGGTTCACCGACATCAGCTCCGCCATGCAGAGGTTCGTGCTGGAGAGGGCCCCCGCCTACGTCAAGAAGGAGGACAAGTACATCCCCGACGAGGTGGCCGGCCAGCTCGACGTCATCTTCATGAAAGACGGCATCCCGCTGGTCTACAGGTGCATCTACTGGATGCTGCGCCTGATCCCCAACCGCGCCACCGAGGTCCTCAGCATGACGGTCAGGTGCCTGAAGCGGCTCGACGCGGACACCTACACCCTGACGATCCCGTCCTTCAAGCAGTCGGGACCCTACGTCCCGAGCGACATCAAGCTGATCGAGGTCAGGTACGAGGGCATGGGGAAGCTCCTCGTCGACCTGGTGGCAGCCCAGAGGGACGAGGTGCTGGCGCACCTCGGCGAGAATGCAAGGTGGCTTTTCACCTCGCGGGCCTACAGGCTCATAAGGGACCCGAAGACGGGGGAGAGATGCTATAGGACTCACGGGTCGGCATTCAAGCCGAAGAACCTTGGAAGCTGCAACCGCTTCTTCTCGCGGCTCTGCAAGTGCAGGGGAATCGTCGACGAGCACGGCGAGCCCTACTCCCCGACGACGCACCAGTTCCGCCACAACGCCGTCAGCGACCGCATGAACTCGGGCCTCTTCCGCGCCATCGACCTGCTGCCGCTCACCGCCCACCACAACACCAAGATGATCGAGCAGAGCTATACCCACACTTCCGTCAAGGACCTGCGCAAGGACGACCCCGTCGTGTTCAGGGGCAGGATCATCAACACAGACGACCCTGCCCGCTTCGACAGGATCCTGTCGAAGCCCTTCGCCAAGAGGGTCCACAGGATCGGCCTGTGCTCGGACGCAAGGGGCTGCAGCGCCGACAGGTCGAGGTGCCTCCGCTGCAGCTACCTCGTCCCCGACGCCGGCGACCTCGACTACTATCAAAGCGAGCTCGACGACTGGCGCAGCAAGCAGGAGAAGGCTCTAAGTTGTGGCAACGATGTCTTCGCGGAGCTCTGCGGTGTTTGGATAGACGCATACAAGACGCTGATCCAGCGCGTGCTGAACGCGATTAGCGGCGAGGACCTGGAGGTCTCTGATGAAGCAGCCCAGTGAGAACATGCAGAGGATGTACGCGGCGAAGAGGGAGAAGACGCTGGCCCTCATCCAGGGAGCCATCGACGAAATCGAAGAGGACCACCGCATCGTCACCAAGAAGGAGCTCATGGCGCTAACGGGGCTGAGCTCGGGGACGTTCAGCCAGCAGCACGTCAAGGAGCTCCTGGCGAAGAACCAGGTCTGCCAGTTCAGGCCGCTCGCAAAGGTAAGCCAGAAAGGGAACCTCGAGCTGAACAAGGACGCCGAGATAACCAGGCTGTCAAGGGAGCTCCAGAGGGCGCAGTCGCGCCTGCAGGACCTCGATATCGCCCTCGACAAGAGCAGGAAGCAATCGAGGAAGCTGAAGGAGGAGAACGCGGAGCTCCAGCGACAGCTCCTGCTGCTCCGAGGCAAGTACCAGCAGCTGCTGGAGTACCTGGAGGTGCTGGGGAGCGACCTCTCGGGCATTCCCCTCGCATGACGCGGCCCCGGCCTCCTAGTCGTCGAGGAGGCCGTCGACAAAACGCTCCGGAGCTTGGCTCACGCGGTCGACGTTGTGGGCATAGACCATCGTGGTCGTCAGGTTCGTGTGCCTTGCGAGCGCCTGGGCCTGCTGCAGGCTGGCGCCCCCCAGCAACGCGAACGTCACCGCGCTGTGCCGGAAGCTGTGGGTCGTGAGCCTCTCGCTCATATGACCCAATCCGCTGTCAAGAGCCACAATGGCCCCGCCGACTGCTTGCAATCGGTCGGCGGGGCCTGCCGTTAACCCGTCCCGGTCCGCCCCCGGCATGTCATCGACGCCTTCGGCTCAGTCTCATATCCGCGGATACCGTTCTGTCGGCCCGCACTCCATTCCTTCGGCGGGGTTCCCCAAG